>NZ_JADZGH010000166.1:15313-34656 GCF_015865005.1 Rhodococcus sp. CX | reverse complement strand
CGCGTCGTCACCGGCGACCACCACCACATCGAGCGGTCCCACCCAGGTCGGGGTGGTCGGTGCGACGACCAGCGGCACGGTCGCGTGCGCGGCCAGCATCGCGACGACCAGTTCGGCGGCCCGCGCCGAGCGGGCGTCCCCGCCGACGAGGACGACGCTGCGCGGGTGCAGGTCGTGCAACCGGTCCAGGGCCTGTTCGTCGACCGCGGATGCCGTCGCTCGGATCTGCGCGCCGCCGAGCGCCGACATGCGCAGGATGCCGTCGATGTCGGCCGCGATCAGAGCGCTCGAGTCATCGAAGTCGAACAGCGGCGAGGGAGCCGTCATCACTGCGCCACCTTCCTTCAGCCGATTCGAACCGGCCCGACGCAGCAGCCCGGGCACACCCGATTATCCCCGTCACGAACATTTCCGCCACGAACGCGCGCCGTCACGAACGCACGATGGCCAGAATTTCCGTCGCCAGCGAGTCGACCTCTTCCGCCGTGCGCGCCTCCACGTTGAGGCGCAGCAGCGGTTCGGTGTTCGAGGCGCGCAGGTTGAACCATGCGTTGCCGGGCAGATTCACGGTGACCCCGTCGAGCCGGTCCACCGACTCGGCGCGGTCCGCGAACGCGCTGAGCACCGCCTCGGTCCGTGCCGCGGCGTCGTCGACGGTCGAGTTCAGCTCACCGGACGCGGCATACCGCTCGTAGGAGCTCATCAGTTCGGAGAGCGGGAGGTCCTGCCCGCCCAGCGCGGCCAGCACGTGCAGGGCCGCGAGCATCCCGGAATCGGCGCCCCAGAAATCGCGGAAGTAGTAGTGCGCGGAATGCTCCCCGCCGAAGACCGCACCGGTCTCGGCCATCTGCTGCTTGATGAACGAGTGACCCACCCGGGTGCGGACCGGCTCGCCACCGAGTTCGGTGACGAGTTCGGGCACGACCCGCGAGGTGATCAGGTTGTGGATGATCGTCGCGCCGGGTTCCTTCGCGAGCTCGCGGGCTGCGACGAGTGCGGTGACCGCGGAGGGGGTGACCGGCTCGCCACGCTCGTCGACGACGAAGCAGCGGTCGGCGTCCCCGTCGAACGCCAGACCGACGTCCGCGCCGGACTCGCGCACCAGCTGCTGGAGGTCGACGAGGTTCGCCGGATCGAGGGGGTTCGCCTCGTGGTTCGGGAAGGTGCCGTCGAGTTCGAAGTACAGCGGCACGAGTTCGACGGGGAGCACATCGAACACCGCGGGCACCGTGTGCCCGCCCATGCCGTTCCCGGCGTCCACGGCGACCTTCAGGGGCCGCATCTCGCTCAGATCCACCAGGCCGCGGACGAACGAGGCGTACTCGTCGAGGACGTCCTGCTCCGTGATCGTGCCCGGCGCGCCGTCGTGGGCGGGTACCCCGGCAACGAGTTCGGCGGTGATGGTGGCGAGACCGGTTTCCTGGCCGACGGGCTTCGCGCCGGCACGGCACAGCTTGATGCCGTTGTAGCGGGCCGGGTTGTGGCTGGCGGTGAACATGGCGCCGGGGGCGTCGAGGAGCCCGGAGGCGAAGTACAGCTGGTCGGTCGAGGCGAGCCCGATGTGCACGACGTCGAGCCCTTGGGCGGTGACGCCCTCGGCGAACGCGCGGGACAACTCGGGCGAGGATTCGCGCATGTCGTGACCGATGACGATCCGCGTCGCCGGGTTCCCGCCGTCGCGCACGAGCCGGGCGAAGGACGCACCGACCTCGCGGACGAAATCCGCGTCGATCTGGTCACCCACCACGCCCCGCACGTCGTATGCCTTGACGACGGCGGCCACGGATTCGGCAGATCTCGCCACTGTTATTGCTCCTGATCGTCGTACACGCACGCCACCCTCCGCAGCGCGGCAGCGATCAGCCTAGTGGAGTACTCGGAACTGCCGTGCCCAGCGCTCAGGACGTGGGGTCCGGCAGCACACGCAGGTGTCCGCGACGCCCGGTGCGGGTCGTCGGCTGCGCGACCTGCCGCGGGGCGGCGTCGGACTCGTCGGCGTCGCCGTGACCGTGGCCGCGATCGCCCAGACCGGCCTCCCGCACCGCCTCGGCGAGCGCGGTCAGATCGTCCTCGTCGGGTGTGCCCGACGAGAACGCACCTTCGTACCGGACCAGTTCCCAGCCCTTCGGCGCGGTGATCCTCGAGCCGTGCGATTCGCACAGATCCCACGAGTGCGGCTCGGCCACCGTGGCCAGCGGTCCCACGACCGCCGTGGAATCCGAGTACACGTAGGTCAGCGTCGCAACAGCAGGGTTCTTGCACCCAGGCCGGCAGCATCGACGCAGTGTTCTCACGGATGGGAGCGTAGCGCGCCCGTCGCGTCGCGACTATCCGGACACACCGGAACGGCACAATTCGAGTCGCGTGTCGTAGTGTCGCCTACATGTCTCGCGTTCGCCGGCCCCGCCCCGTGACGTCCCGATCCGTCGCGCGTCGCGGACGCGGAATCCGCGGGCCGATGTTCCCCCACGACCTTCCGGTGTGGAAGTCGCGGGCCGAGAAATTCGACCTGCTCGTGCTCGGTGCGTTCGCTCCGATCGACGCGCAGTGGCACGACCGCCTCACGAAGCTCGACATCGCGGTCGACGAGGTCCCGAAGATCCGTGCGCTGGATCCGGACTCGGTGAACTGGCCGGACGAGGTCGTCGCGGACGGTCCGGTGCCGCTGTCGCGGCTCGTCCCGGCCGGCATCGATCGTCGGGGCGCGGCCACGCGGGCACGCATCGTCCTGTTCCGCCGGCCCCTCGAATTGCGCGCGAAGGATCCCGACGACCTGACCGATCTGGTCCACGACGTGCTCGTGCACCAGGTCGCAACGTATCTGGGAGTCGAACCGGAGGTCGTCGATCCCGAACTCGGGGATCTCGGCGAAGACTGAACCGGCTGATCCCGGCGAGGACCGCTCGTCGGTGGCGGCTGCTTCGGAAAAGAGTGAGGGCCGGATACTCGACCCCCATCGAGTACCCGACCCTCACCCCCAAACAGACCGGCATTCCACCTTGTCCGAACTCCCCGTACCGGACCGGTCCCGATCTCAGACGATGCCCCGCTTGAGGCGCCGCCTTTCCCTCTCCGAGAGACCACCCCAGATGCCGAACCGCTCATCGTGGGCCAGGGCGTACTCGAGGCATTCGTCCTTCACCTCGCACCCCATGCAGATCCGCTTGGCCTCCCTCGTCGATCCACCCTTTTCGGGGAAGAACGCCTCCGGATCGGTCTGCGCACACAGCGCACGGTCCTGCCACTGTTCCTCGACGTCCGACGGATCGGAAAGTCCTGCAATCAGACTCAGCACCGACGACGTCGGCTCTCCGTCGTGCCCGCCTTCGGCACAGATGCCCTCGACTGCAGTCTCGATCCGAGTGTCCTCGAACCATTCGCGCTCGTCGGCCATACACGCCTCCTAACCTGCAGCGCTGCATCCTTCACATTCGGGGATCTACCCCGGGCCATTCCGCGAAGGCCGGTCGTATATGCATATTCCGCATACGATCCCGCGTTTCGAAATGTCGGAATGACACGTATGTGATTACACACGTTGGGCGTGTCGCGGTCAAGCCGAACGGACGTATTCGCTACCATCGAGCACTTCGGAGTAGGCCGCGTCACGCTCGGGGCAATTCACCCGGTGACATCCGGCACAATTCACCCTGTCGCATTCCTCACATTTCACCCCATCGGGCGGTGCCTCACCAGTCACGAAACGGACCCCCTAGGCTTGTGCTGTGAACGTGACAGTTTTGGTCGGAGGCGTCGGCGGGGCCCGGTTCCTCACCGGCTTGCGCCGCCTGCTCGGCATCGAACCCGGGCGAGACCTCGCCGTGGACGCCCCGCACCGCATCACCGCGGTCGTCAACGTCGGTGACGACGTCTGGATGCACGGGCTGCGAATCTGTCCCGACCTCGACACATGCATGTACACGCTCGGCGGCGGCATCGACCCCGAACGGGGCTGGGGCCGCACCGACGAAACGTGGAACGCCAAGGAAGAGCTCGCCGCATACGGCGCGAATCCCGACTGGTTCGGCCTCGGTGACCGGGACCTGGCGACCCACCTCATCCGCACCCAGATGCTGCGCACCGGATATCCGCTCTCCGCGGTCACCGAAGCGCTGTGCACCCGATGGAAGCCCGGGGTGACGCTGCTCCCGGTGTCGGACGACCGCAGCGAAACCCACGTCGTGATCACCGACCCCGCCGACGGCGAACGCCGCGCGATCCACTTCGAGGAATGGTGGGTGCGGCACCGCGCGGCGGTCGAGACCCATTCCTTCGCGCACATCGGCGCCGACGAAGCGAAACCTGCACCGGGAGTGCTGGAATCGATCGAATCGGCGGACGCGGTGATCCTCGCTCCGTCCAACCCGGTGGTGAGCATCGGCGCGATCCTCGCCATCCCCGGCATCCGAGGCGCCCTGCGCACCACCTCCGCGAAGGTCGTCGGCCTGTCCCCGGTCGTCGGCGGGAAGCCGTTGCGCGGCATGGCCGATGCGTGTCTCGACGTGATCGGCATCGAATCGACCGCAGAAGCCGTCGGCCGCCACTACGGCGCGCGCAGCGGCACCGGCATCCTCGACGGCTGGCTCGTCCACGAGACCGACACCGCCGACGTTCCCGGGGTCGCCGTCCGCAGCGTTCCCCTGCTCATGACCGACCCCGCGGCGACCGCCGAGATGGCGCGCGCCGCACTCGAACTCGCCGGAGTCAGCCTGTGATGTCCCCCGACGCGACCGCCAGCACCGACGTGCGCGACCACGCACCCGGCCGGCCGATCGAGATCATTCCGGTCACCGGACTGCCCGAGTTCCGGCCCGGCGACGATCTCGCCGAGGCGATCGCCGCCGCCGCGCCGTGGCTCGTCGACGGCGACATCCTCGTCGTCACCAGCAAGATCGTCTCCAAGGCCGAGGGACGCATCGTCGAGTCCCCCACCGACCCGGACGCGCGCGATGCGCTGCGGCGGCGACTGGTCACCCAGGAGGCGGTCCGCGTGCTGGCCCGCAAGGGACGCACGCTCATCACCGAGAACCGGCTCGGCATCGTCCAGGCCGCATCCGGAATCGACGGTTCCAACGTCGACTCCGGCGAACTCGCGCTGCTCCCCGAGGACCCCGATGCCAGCGCCGCCGGACTGCGTGAGCGCTTGCGCTCGCTGCTCGGGGTGACCGTCGCCGTCGTCGTCACCGACACGATGGGCCGCGCCTGGCGCGTCGGCCAGACCGACGCCGCGATCGGCGCCGCGGGCCTGCCGGTTCTGCACGGCTACGCCGGCTCGCACGATTCGCAGGGCAACGAACTGTTCGTCACCTCCGTCGCCCTCGCCGACGAACTCGCCGCCGCCGGCGATCTCGTCAAGGGCAAGCTCGGTGGGGTTCCGGTGGCGGTCGTACGCGGTCTCGACACCGTCGACGACGGTTCCACGGCCCAGGACCTGATCCGCCGCGGCGAGGAGGACCTGTTCCGGCTCGGTGCCGACGAGGCCCTCGAGCAGGGCCGTCGCGAGGCGTTGCTGCTGCGACGGTCCGTGCGGACCTTCTCGGCCGAACCGGTCGATCCGGAGGATCTGCGCGACGCGGTCGCCGATGCGCTCACCGCCCCCGCCCCGCACCACACGCGTCCGGTGAGGTTCGTGTGGGTGCGCACCGAGCAGGTGCGCCGCCGGCTGCTCGACCGGATGCGCGACCGCTGGGCCGACGACCTGGCGGCGGACGGCCTGGACGCGGCCGCGATCGAACGCCGGCTGGCCCGCGGTGCGATTCTCTACGACGCCCCCGAGGTGCTCGTCCCGTTCTGGGTGCCCGACGGCGCGCACACCTATCCCGACGCGCGCCGGACCGCGGCCGAGGCCACCATGTTCACGGTCGCGGCCGGTGCCGCCGTGCAGGGGCTGCTCGTCGCGCTCGCCGTGCGCGGGCTCGGCAGCTGCTGGATCGGATCGACGATCTTCGCGCCCGACGTCGTGCGCGAGGAACTGGGTCTGCCCGCCGACTGGTCGCCGCTCGGCGCGATCGCCGTCGGGCATCCGCTCACCGCACCCGAGCCGCGCGAACCCGCATCCGCCGACGCCGCGCTGCTGGAGCTGTAGCGATGTCGGCGCGATCGCTGCACGAGTCCGCCACCGAACGGCTCCTGGCCTGGGACACCGATTCCGCCGACGCCGAATCGCTGCGGCACACGATGCTCGCGTTCCTCGGCTCGGCGCCGGACGGCTGCCTGCGCGCCCACGCGCCGGGACACATCACGGCGTCGTCGCTGGTGCTCGACGCAGAGCATCGCAACGTGCTGCTCACCCTGCATCCGAAGGTGGGCCGGTGGATCCAGCTCGGCGGGCACTGCGAGGAATCCGACGACACCGTCGTCGACGCGGCACTGCGCGAGGCCACCGAGGAATCGGGCATCGAGGGCCTCGTCATCGATCCGGACCTGCTGTCGGCGCACACCCACCCGATCACGTGCTCGCTCGGGATTCCCACCCGGCATCTCGACCTGCGGTTCCTGGTGACGGCACCGCCCGGCGCGGTGCCGACGCGCAGTGCCGAATCCACGGATCTGCGGTGGTGGCCCGTCGACGCGCTGCCCGACGACGCCGAGCGCGACACGATCGAGCACCTGGTCGCGCTGGCGGCGGCCCGCTCAGTCGAACGAGCCGTGCCGGCCGGAACCGGCGGCGAACCGGGCGGCGCCGGCCACGGCACCGTCGGCCAGTGAGGTCGTCCCCCGGCGGAATTCGTTGAGCATCGCCTGATCCTCGCTCAGGCCCGCCTGTTCGAGCACCGACAGCCGGTCCTGCCGCAGGCACGTCTGCGGGAATCCGGCGATCTCGGTGGCCAGTTCGACGGCCGCGTCCAGCGCGGTCCCGGCCGGAACCGTGCGGTTGACCAGTCCCATGCTCAGCGCCTCGTCGGCGGCGACCGGGCGGCCGGTCAGGACGAGGTCCATCGCGCGGCTCTCCCCGATCAGCCGCGGCAGCCGGACGGTGCCGCCGTCGATGAGCGGCACGCCCCATCGGCGGCAGAACACGCCGAGGACCGCGTCGTCGTCGGCGACGCGAAGGTCCGCCCACAGCGCCAGCTCCAGGCCGCCGGCGACGGCGTGCCCGGAGATCGCCGCGATCACCGGTTTGGACAGCCGCATCCGGCTCACGCCCATCGGTCCGTCCCCGTCGGGCGCGACGCGGTTGCTGTCGCCCGTGCTGATCGCCTTGAGATCCGCCCCGGCACAGAATGTTCCGCCCTCGCCGTGGAGGACGGCGACCGCCGCGTCGGGATCCGCGTCGAACGCCCGGAACGCCGCGGCGAGCGCGTCGGCGGTGGGTCTGTCCACGGCGTTGCGCACGTGCGGGCGGTTCAGTCCGATCGTGGTGACCGGGCCGACTTTTCGGACGACGACCGTGTCGGGAGTCATCCCCGGAGCCTACTCACGCGACCGGCGAGCCACCCCGGTTCGCGGTCTCGACGGGCGTGAGCGTCGGCCGTTTGGGGGTGATCCCGTCACCGGAGGAGGTGCCGCGGACGCGGCGCCCGACCCAGGGAACCAGGAAGTCCCGCATCCACCGCAGGTCCTCGCGTCGCTGGTCGGCGGGCGCGGGCTCCGGGATCCGTTCGAGGACGACCGGCTCGATGCCGTGCTCGACGCCGAGCGCGTCGAGCACCCGTGCGGCCATGTTGCGGTGCCCGAGCGGGGACATGTGCAGGCGGTCGAAATCCCACATGCGGTAGTCCCGGTACTCGCCGAAACGCCAGTAGTCGACGAGCGTCGCACCCCGCCGGTCCGCGATCTCACGGACGAGTTCGTTGTAGGTCGCGATCCGGCCGCGCAGGTGCCGGAACACCGGCGCCCATCCGACGTCGTAGGCGGTCCACATCACGACGGTCGCGCCGGTCGCGGCGAGGCGGCCGATCGCGTCGTCGTAGTCGGCGGCCATCGCGTCCAGATCCAGCTTCGGCCGCATGACGTCGTTGCCGCCGGCGTAGATGGTGACCAGGTCGGGGTTCAGGGCGACGGCCGCGTCGACCTGCTCGGCGAGGATCTGCCGCATGAGCCGCCCGCGCACGGCGAGATTCGCGTACGCGAACTCCGTTCCGGCAGAGGCCAGTTCGTCCGCTACCCGATCGGCCCATCCGCGTACCCCGTTGGGACGCGACGGGTCCGGGTCACCCACTCCTTCGGTGAACGAATCCCCCAGGGCCACATAGCGTTCGAATTTCACAGGTCACCACCCACGCAGTCGGTCGAAGGTATCTCGTGCGGTCAGACGTCGGTACTGAACCGGATGCCGCCGTCGGGGATGGTCACGCCCGGCCACACCCGCGCGCCGCGAAGCAGTTCGCAGCGGGCGCCGATGTCCGCGCCGTCACCGATCACGCCGTCGCGGATCAGCGCACGCGGTCCGACCCGCACGCCGAATCCGATGATGGACCGCTCGATCACCGCGCCGGCCTCGACCTTCGCGCCGTCGAAGATCACCGCACCGTCCAGTCGCGCCCCGGCGCCGATCTCGGCGCCGCGGCCGACGACGGTTCCGCCGATCAGCAGCGCACCGGGAGCGATCGACGCCCCCGGGTGCACGAGCGACTCGCCGCGCTGCCCCGGCAGGGCCGGCGACGGCGCGATGCCGCGGACCAGGTCCGCCGATCCGCGCACGAAGTCCTCCGGGGTCCCCATGTCACGCCAGTACGCGGCGTCGACGTGCCCGAACACGCGCTTGCCCTCGGTGAGCAGCGCCGGGAACACCTCGCGCTCCACCGAGACGGGACGACCCTCGGGGATGGACTCGATGATCTCCCGCTTGAACACGTAGCAGCCCGCGTTGATCTGATCGGTCGGCGGATCCTGCGTCTTCTCGAGGAACGCGGTGACCCGGCCGTCGGCGTCGGTCGGCACGCAACCGAACGCCCGGGGGTCCCCGACCCGCACCAGGTGCAGGGTCACGTCCGCGTCGGTCCGGGTGTGCGTGTCGAGGATCGCTCCGAGATCGGTGCCACCGAGGACGTCACCGTTGAACACCATGACGTTGTCGGCGCGCAGCTTGGGCAGCACGTTGCGGATACCGCCGCCGGTGCCGAGCGGTTCGCTCTCGGTGACGTACTCGATCTCCAGACCGAGATCGGAGCCGTCGGCGAAGTGTTCCTCGAAGACCTCCGCCTTGAACGAGGTGCCGAGCACGACGTGCTTGATCCCGGCCTCCCGGATGCGGGCCAGCAGGTGGGTCAGGAACGGCACACCCGCGGTGGGCAGCATCGGCTTCGGCGCCGACAGCGTCAGCGGCCGCAGGCGGGTGCCCTGGCCGCCGACCAGGATGACCGCATCGGTGTGCGGTGCGGCGTCACTCGTCATCTCGTCTCCCCTGATCCACTCTGCCGGCCGTCCGTCACGGTGCCGGAATTCTCTCGATCGCGTTCGCGGACCGCAGCCGCGACCGCCACTCTGGAACGCACCGCGAGGCCGGCGCGCAGCGCCCATCGCAGCGGGGCCTGCCACAGGTGCGGGTGCCGGTCCGCCTGGAACCGGTAGGCACTGTCGTGGTGGGCGGGCAGCATCAGCTCGGGATGGCGTCCGGCGGCGTGCCCCTTGGCGTGGGTGACCTCGGCGTCCGGGATGTAGACGTTGAGCCAGCCGGCGCGGCCGAGTCGGTCTCCGAGGTCGACGTCCTCCATGTACATGAAGTAGCGCGAATCGAAACCGTCGACCGCGTCGAACGCCGCGCGCCGCAGCAACAGGCACGATCCGGACAACCAGCCCACCGGCCGTTCGGCGACTGCCTCGTTGTCCTGGCGGTAGCGCAGGGTCCACGGGTTCGACGGCCACACCGTGCCGAGCAGGGCGTGCCCGGCGCCGGAGACCAGGGTGGGCACGCTGCGCGCCGACGGGTAGATGCTGCCGTCCGGTTCGCGGATGAGCGGGCCCAGCGCACCGGCCCGCGGCCAGCGCTGCGCGGCCTCGAGCAGACGGTCCAGCGATCCCGGTCCCCACCGCACGTCCGGATTGGCGACGACGACGAACTCGGCCGACGGATCGACCTCGGCGACAGCGCGGTTCACGGCGCCGCCGTAGCCGATGTTCCCGCCGGTGTGCAGCAGCCGCACGTTCGGGTGCGCGGCCTCGGCGGCCTCCGGCGCCCCGTCGGTGGACCCGTTGTCCGCCATGATCACCTGGGTCGGCAGTTCCGTCGCACCCGTCAGCGTCGCCAGGAAATGCTCCAGGTGCTCGCCGGGCGAGTAGGTCACCGTCACCACGGCCAGCTTCGCACTCACGCGGGCAACCTTAGCGGCCGCGTCCGAGTGCTCCGAATCACGCAGTCCGTCCTCGGACACCGCCTCCGGCCGGTGCGTGTCCGGCCCGGCCTCCACGGCCTCGCGCGTCACCCACGGACCTCCGTCGTGCTCAGCGCGGCGTGCAGCGCCTCGCGCCACGGGCGCAACGGCGTCAGGCCCGCCGCGGCCCACGCGCTGCCGTCGAGCACCGAATACGCCGGGCGCGGGGCGGGCCGGACGAACTCGGCACTGCTGCACGGCCGCACCCGCTCGGGGTCCGCGCCGATCTCCGCGAACACGGCCCGGGCCAGATCGAACCAGGTCGCCTCCCCCGCGTTGGTGGCGTGCAGCACCCCGCCGGGCACCGGATCCGGACCGCCCGCGCGAGCGGCCAGTTCGAGCAGCGCGTCCGCGAGGTCGCGGGCGAACGTCGGAGATCCGCGTTGGTCGTCGACCACCGAGACGGTGTCGCGTTCGCGTTCGAGGCGTCGCATCGTGGCGACGAAGTCCCCGTCGTCGCCGGTGTACACCCACGCGGTGCGCACGACGTGCGCGGACGGCAACGCGGCGAGGACGCCACGTTCCCCGGCGAGCTTCGTCCGCCCGTACGCGGTGCGGGGGCCGGTCGGCGCGTCCACCCGGTACGGCTCGGTCGCGTCGCCCGCGAACACGTAGTCGGTGGAGACGTGGACGAGGTGGGCGCCCGCACGGGCGCACGCGGCGGCGAGCACCGCCGGACCGTCACCGTTCACCGCCGCGGCCCGGTCCTCGTCCGTCTCGGCAGCGTCGACCGCGGTGTAGGCGGCGCAGTTGACGACCACGTCCCCGGGCCGGACGGCGTCGGCGACGCTGCGCGGATCCGTGATGTCGAGCTCGTCGGAACCGTATCCGCGGACCGCCGTACCCGCGGCCGTGCCGCGCGCGAGCAGCTGCCGGCCGAGCTGACCGCGGGCACCGGTGATCAGAACTGTGTTCACGGCCAAAGTCTGGCACGCCGGAGAGGCTCCCGACGATGCGCCGGTGCCCGCAGTAGCCTTGGTTCCGCGCCGCCCCCACCCCGGCGTACGCCATCCGAGCCACCCGACAGGAGGACCTGCACGTGCCGCCAGAGCCGCCCACCCGCAGCGATCGGGAGAGGCCGGCGCCACGCAGGACCAGGCAGCAGACCGCGCCCGTGCAGCGTGGCCCGAGCATCGCCGCGCGGGTGTTCGAAGGTCGTCCGCTGCGCATCGCGATGGCGATGCTGGCGGCGTTGACACTGGTGGTGACCGGTTTCGCATGGCGGAGCATCGACTCCCTGCGGGCCTCGCTCGCGACGATCGGCGGTCTCGGACTCGGCGGTGGCGAGGACGGCGCCCTCGACATCCTGCTGGTCGGCACCGACAGCCGCACCGACGCGCACGGCAACGCGCTGTCGCAACGCGAACTCGACGCGCTGCGGGCCGGCGAGGAGGTCGCCAACAACACCGACACGATCATCCTGATCCGGGTGCCCAACGACGGCAGTTCCGCGACGGCCGTCTCCATCCCCCGCGATGCGTACGTCGAGGTGCCGGGGATCGGCATGTCGAAGATCAACGCGGCGTACGGCGCGACGAAGGAACTCGAGCGCATCCGGCTCGTCGAGGACGGCGAATCGGACGCGACCGCGGAGAAGGACTCCTCCCGGGCCGGTCGCGAGGCCCTGATCGACACGGTGGCGAACCTGACCGGCGTCACCGTCGACCACTACGCGGAGGTCGGCCTGCTCGGATTCGTGCTGCTCACCGATGCAGTGGGCGGCGTGGACGTCTGCCTCAACAATGCGGTCGACGAGCCGCTGTCGGGCGCACGGTTCGCCGCCGGCAAGCAGACCCTGCAGGGAGCCGACGCGCTGAGCTTCGTCCGGCAACGCCACGATCTGCCGCGCGGCGACCTCGACCGCATCGTGCGACAGCAGGTGTTCATGGCGTCGCTGGTGCAGAAGGTGCTCAGCGCGAAGACGCTGAGCAATCCGTCGAAGCTGAGCCAGCTCACCGCGGCGGTGCAGCGGTCGGTGGTGCTCGACGACGACTGGGACATCCTCGATCTGGCGACACAGATGCAGGACCTGTCGGGCGGAGCGGTGCAGTTCTCCACCGTTCCCGTCGAGGACATCAACGCCATGACCGACTACGGCGAGTCGGTCGTGCAGGTCGATCCGGCCGCGGTGAGGGCCTTCGTGGCGTCCCTCAGCGGTGTCGAGACCGCAGAGGCCACCGAGGTCGCCGCGACCACCGCGGTCGCACCCGACATCGACCGCTCCTCGGTGACGGTCGACGTCGCGAACGCCGGGGACGTCGCCGGTCTCGCCTCCACCGTGTCGGCCGCCCTGACCGCGGAGGGTTTCACCGAGGGTGAGGTCGGCAACTACGGGGTCGTCGGGAGCGGCGATCCGGTGGACACGTCGACGGTGTTCGCGGCCGACCCCGATTCCGACGAGGCGAAGGCCGTGGCCGCCGTGCTCGGTGGTCTCGACGTCGCCGCCGACCGGTCGCTGCCGAAGGGGCAGGTCACGGTCGTGCTGGCAGCCGGCTACGACGGCCCCGGTTCCGGTGCGTCCCGGTCGACCACCAGCACGGCCGCGTCGGAGCTGACACCGGCCGGCGGCACCGCCACACCCGCCCCGCCCGCCGACCCGATCGACGCCGGCAACGGAACCCGCTGCGTCAACTGACCACCCGACGAAAGAGATTTCCGTGACCACCCTGACCGACGCCCTGCTCGACCCGATCCTGGCCGCCGACCCGGCAGGTCCGCGCATCACCTGGTACGACGATGCGGCCGGCGCCCGCATCGAGTTGTCGGCGGTCACGCTCGCGAACTGGGCGGCAAAGACCGCCAACATGATTCGCGACGAATTCGGGCTGCTGCCCGGCGGCCGGGTCGCGGTGCTGCTACCCGCGCACTGGCAGACGGCAGCGGTGCTCCTCGGTGCGTGGTGGGCGGGCGCCGACGTCGTGCTGGACGCCGATCCCGATGCCGAACTGGCGCTGGCCACCGCGGACCGGCTCGACGACGTCGCCGATGTCGCCGAGGTCGCGGCGCTGTCCCTCGACGCGTTCGGGATGCCGGTGCCGAACCTGCCGGTCGGGGTG
Organism: Rhodococcus sp. CX; assembly: GCF_015865005.1. Lineage (NCBI taxonomy): Bacteria > Bacillati > Actinomycetota > Actinomycetes > Mycobacteriales > Nocardiaceae > Rhodococcus > Rhodococcus sp. CX. The sequence goes on along the minus strand of NZ_JADZGH010000166.1, from coordinate 21,287 downwards.
ACCGACTACGCCACGCACGTGCGCATGCACGGCGATCAGTTCCGGTCGTCCGGCGACGCCGGGGCCGCGCTCGACGGACGGTCGTCTGCCGAAATTCTTTCCGCTGCACGCGAATCCGCATCGTCGTCCGGGATCGGCAGCGGCGACCGGGTGCTGTCGGGTCGCGAATGGTCCACCGCGGACGACCTGATCTCGGGGCTGCTCGCGGTCCTCGCGGCCGGCGCGTCGCTGGTGCAGGTGAGCAACCCCGACGCCGACGCCACCGAACGGCGGGTCGCAACGGAGAAGATCACCGTCCGGCTCGACTGAACAGTCGCCCCACCCGCGCGCTCCCTCTCCCCCGGGTTTCCGAGCGAATGTATCGCTCGTCTCCTTCGATCGAGTGAATGTACCGCTCGCTCAGGGCGTTCAGGGGCGCTCGGGGCGCTCAGGAAGGTAGCCGCCGTCGGCGAGGCCGGCTTCGACCTCGAATCGGTTGCGCGGACCCGGGTTCCGCATCTCCTCGACGAGATACCGCACCGCGAATCCCACCCCGAACCTTGCCCACTGGTCGGCATGGACCGCCTCGTGGCGCAGCAACCGATCCGACGGCCACCGGTTCGTGAGGAAGACTCCACCGATCGTCGTACCGCCGCGGGCGAATCCGAACCGCAGACCTGTGCACACGTAGAGACCGGACCGCTCGTCGAATCCGATCGTCGCGCCGCACAACCGCGCCCAGCACAGCGCCAGCACCGTCACGACCCGCGCGGACGGCACGCCCCGCGACGCCCGCGTCATCCTGCCCGTTCCTGCCACGCCGGGAGCGTAACCGGTCAGGACCCGTCACCTCGCGCCCGGACGATCGCGGTCGCGGTGAGTGCGACGGTCCGGTCCTCGTCCCGCGCGAGCCGGTCGAGAACGTCGCGGGCTGCGCGGCCGGGGATCTCGGCGAGCGCCTGCGCCAGACGCAGCCGAGCGGCACCGTCGGCGGCGTCACCCAATCGGTGTTCGAGCGCGGACACGACGTCCTCGGCCGCGATCGGACCGCCGGCCAGTGTCCCGAGCACCTCGGCGGCTTCGACGTCGCGCCGGCCCTCGACGACGAGATCGACGAGCCCCGGGAGCGCGTCGGCGCTGCCGCGGGACCCGAGCGCCAGGGCCGCGCGACCGCGGATCGTGGTATCGGGATCGTCGAGTGCGCGACGCAGCAGCCTCGCCGCGTCCGCGTCCGGCACCGCGGCGATCGCCGTGATCGCGCGCCGTCGCACCTCGGCGTCCGGCGAATCCAGGCCGGCTTCCAGTTCGGAAAGGCCGTGCCCGTCGGCGCGAGCGAGCGCCCATTGCAGCGCCCCGGCGACGTTCGGATCGTCCTCGGCGAGCAGGGCTTCGACCAGCGCGGCAACAGGCACCGGTGCCGACTCGTCCCGGGTGAGGACGGCTCGCTGCCGGTGACCTCCCGAGTCCGATTCGAGCGCGTGCAGCAACGACACGACCTGCAGCACGTCGCCCCAGTCCGCGGGAGCGGAGGCGTCGACCCGCAGCAGCCGGGCGAGCAGTTCCTCTTCGGCGCGGATCCGGGCGCGGGTGTGACCGATGAGTTCGGCGACCAGCGTCGCCGGTGCGAAGCCCGGCTCGTCGAGTGCCCGCTTGGCGTCGGTGAGCGACAACCCGAGGGTGCGCAGGCATTCGACGTGGAACAGCCGCCGGATGTCGTCCGCGGAGTACTCGCGGTACCCACCGGTCGTGCGACCGGTGGGTACCACCAGCCCGAGCGTGTCGTAGTGACGCAGCATGCGGACGCTGACACCGGAACGTCGTGAGACTTCCCCGATCAGCACTGCGCGACCTCAGCCATCAGGATCCCTCCGGTCCGGTCACCGCCACCCGCTTCGCCGTTTCCGGATCAACGGTCACCCGCTTCCCGGCTTCCGGATCAACGGTCACCCGCTTCGCGGCTTCCGGATCAACGGTCACCCGCTTCGCGGCTTCCACGGACAACGCGAATGCACTGTCGGGGTCACGATAGAGCGCTTCGGTGGCGGCGGCATGCGCGCGGATCTTCGCATCCGGACTTGCCTTCGCCGCGTCCAGCACCGGGAGCATCGGCTCGCCCAGCCCGACCAGCGCCCGGGACAGGCTGCGCTGCAGCTCCCGGTCACCCCGCCCGAGCGCGGCCCCGAGGTCGGCGGCAAGCTCGCCCTCGACGCCGGCCGGTACGAGCGCCAGGGCCGCACGCCACGCACTGCGTGCGACGTCGTCGTCCCGGTCGTGCAGCCGCGCCGACACGTCGGGCCACGCCCGCCCGTCCCCGATCTTCGACAGCGTGTGCAAGGCCTGACTGCAGGCCTGCGCATTCCCGGATCGCACCTCGTCGAGCAGCCTCGGCACGGTGACGTCGGGGGGCATCCGGCACAGTGCCCAGGTGAGCATGTCGCGGACGTAGAAGTCCGGTTCCACGGCACTCCGGCCCACCAGGATCTCCACCAGGTGCGGCTCGGGATCGGTCCCGGCGCGCAGCGCCGCCTTCAGCCGCGTCGACGGGGCCGCATCGGACAGTGCCTCCACCAGCTGCGCCTCCACCTGCGCGGAATCGGTTCGGCCGTAACGGGTTGTGTTCACGACAACCACCTCCTTCCGCGACCAGTGGAAGCCCTGACACCGTGTGAGGGTCAAGTGGTGTGAGGGTCAAGCACCGAGCGCAGCGACCGGTGGGACGCGGCTCGCGCGCAGTGCCGGAATGAGCGACGCGATCACCCCGGCAAGACCACCGGCGACGACGATCCCGGCGAGTTGCAGCCACGGCACACCGCCGAAGCCGATCTTGCCGGGTCCGATGACCGATGCCGTGCCCGCCGTGCCGAGAAGCAGCCCGAGCGTCACGCCGAGCGCGGACGCGACCGCCGCGACGAGCAGCGCTTCGCGCATCAGCAGGCTCCGCACCCCGGACCGGGACAACCCGATCGCCCGGAGCATCGCGGTTTCGCGTCGGCGTTCGAGCACCGACAGCGCCATGGTGTTGCCGACCCCGATCAGCGCGATCACCACCGCGACGGACAGCAGGCCGCCGACGATCAGCAGCATCGTGTCGAGCACCTTCTCGATCATGCGGCGCATGGCCACCACACCGGCGACCTCACCGCCGGGGACGACCGTCGCCGCGACGCGGGTCACCTCGTCGGTGACGGCGACGAGTGCGTCGTCGGTCATGCCGTCGTCGAAGCGCAGCCACACGGAGTCGGCCGGTACCGGGCCGGCGACCTCCCGCAGGTCGGCGAGGTCGATCAGGGAGGGTTCGCCGGCGGACGTCGCCGTGACCGACAACTCGCGGGCTCCGCTCGGGCCGGTGACGGTGACGGTGCTGCCGTCGGCGGCAGCGAGGCTGTCGGCGAGCGACTGCTCGAGCACGATCGTGCCCGGCTCCGGCAGGCGGACGTCGGCACGGACCGTCGTTGCGGCAGTGGTCGTGTCGACACCCGTCACGGCAACCTCGGTTCCGGCGACGGTAATCTTCGCGGCGGCGGTCTCGGTGGCGGCACGCACCCCCTCGACGCCGGTGAACAGCTCTGCCGCACCGGAGGGAACCCCGTCCGACGGTGCCTCGACGATGGCGTCGACCGGGAAGTTGTCGTCGACGATTCCGGGTGCCCCGGCCTTGAGCGTGCCGGTGCCGACCACGATCGTCGACGTCAGGGTGATGCCGATGAGCAGTGCGGTCGCGGTGGCCGCGGTGCGTCGCGGGTTGCGGACGGCGTTGCCCGCGGCGAGGGCGGCGACGGGACCGCCGAACCGGCCCGTGGCCCGCCCGACCGCGCCGACCGCGACAGGAACGAGTCGCCGAGACGCGAGGACCACCCCGACGAACACCAGCACCCCGCCGGGACAGGCGATCATCACGTTCGCGCCGGCGACGCCGACGACGAGCAGCGCCGCACCCGAGACGAGGGCGAGCGCCGCGCAGACACGGCGCATCCGCGAGTCCGCCACGGGTTCGGGTTGCGTCTCGATCGGGTGCAACGCGGCCAGCGCCGGGATCCGCGTGGCCCGGCGGGCCGGGCCGCTCGCCGCGACCACCGTGACGACGGTGCCGAGCACGATGCCGGCCACGACGGTGATCGGGCCGATCGCGATCGAGGTCAGCGGGATCGGCACGTCCGCGGCCCGTGCCAGCGCGACCACCAGCGCCGCGAGACCGCATCCGGCGAGCACACCCAACGTGGCGGAGACGAGACCCACGACGAGGGCTTCGCCGCGCACACTGCGCCGCACCTGTTTCGCCGACACTCCCACGCATCGCATGAGTGCGAGTTCGCGGGTGCGGGCTGCGAGCAGGACCGCGAAGGTGTTGGCGATGACGAGACCGGCGACGACGACCGCGATCGCGACGAAACACAGCAGCACGTCGCGCAGCACCGAGATGTTGCCGACGTTTGCTCCGGCGACCTCGGTGGCACGGTCGGCGCCGGAGACGACATGCACACCGGGCAGGGCCGCGGCCAGCGCGTCGACGAGGCCGTCCCCGTCGCCGGCGACCCGCAGTTCCACCTCCGCGTCGGCGCCCGCCCAGGAGCGCACCTGCGCGGTCTCGCCGAACACGAGCCCGGAGTCCATGGCCTGCGGTGTGCCGTCGAGGTCGACGGTGCCGACGACCGTGACGAGGTCGGGCGCAGCGTCGGAGGCGGCAGCGTCGGAGGCGGCAGCGTCGGAGGCGATGACGGTGAGCGCTTCGCCCAGCGCGTATCGCGATCCCGAACCGACGACCACCTCGCCGGGACCGCCGGGCCAGCGACCGTCGGCGAGCCGCTGCCAGCGCAACGAATCGTCCGGGGCCAGGCTGGTCACCCTGGCCGATTCGGGAATTCCCTCGGCCCCCACGATCCGGACGTATCCCGTCACGTCCAGCACCGCCGCGCGCACACCGGGTACCGCGGCGGCCGCCGTGTGCTCCGGAGCGACGTCCGGCTCGGAACCTCGCGCATGGTCGAGGACCGCTGCGGCTGCAACCCCTTCGTATTGGGCGGCAGTCGCTTTCGTGATCGAGGTGTTCACGGTGTCGCCGAGCACGAGGGTGCCGACGGCGAACGCGACGGACACGATCACGGCGAGGGCGGACGCGATGTAGCGGCCGCGGTGGGCGCGAGCCTGGGCCAGAACGAGATGCATCATCGCGCCACCACACCGACCGCGCCGAGGCCACGCATCGCGTCGAGCACGGAATCCGCTGTGGGATCCGCTATTTCACCGGCGAGTCGTCCGTCGGCGAGGAGCACCACCCGGTCCGAGTACGACGCAGCGACCGGATCGTGGGTGACCATGACGACGGTCTGGCCGGTCTCGCGCACACTCGACCGCAGCAGCGCGAGCACCTCGGCGCCGGCCTGCGAATCCAGGTTCCCGGTCGGTTCGTCCGCGAAGATCACGTCGGGCTGCGGCAGCAGGGCCCGCGCGACGGCGACCCGCTGCTGCTGTCCCCCGGACATCTCGTGGGGCAGGTGATCGAGACGGTCCGTCAGGCCGAGGCGCCCGACGACCTCGTCGAACCACTGTGGTGCGGGCCGGGTTCCGGCCAGTCGCATCGGCAGCAGAATGTTGTCGCGGGCGGTGAGCACGGGCAGCAGGTTGAACGCCTGGAACACGAAACCGATACGGTCGCGGCGCAATCCGGTGAGCACCGCGTCCGATGCCGTGCTGATCTCGATCGCCGCGCTGTTCTCGGCTGCCGCGCCGCTCCCGGCTCCGCCGTGCAACACCACCCGACCGCCGTCGACGCCGTCGAGTCCTGCCAGCACATGCATGAGCGTGGACTTGCCGGACCCCGACGGGCCCATGATCGCGGTGAACCGGCCGCGCTCGAACTCGACCGAAACACCGTCCAGGGCACGGACTTCGACGTCGCCGTGACCGTAGACACGGACCACGTCGTGCGCCGAGCAGGCGGGCGCGAAAGCTCTGATGGAAGTCATGCTCCGACAGTAGGAATCACTGCGATCCCGAC
>NZ_JADZGH010000166.1:7472-15303 GCF_015865005.1 Rhodococcus sp. CX | reverse complement strand
TGCCACCGGCGATACCGGGGTCCTACTGCGCGGTGTGCAGCAGCTCGTCCGGACGCACCAGCCCCGCGCGGAAGGCGAACAGCACGGCCTGCACCCGGTCACGCGAACCGGTCTTGGCGAGCACCCGGCCGACATGGGTCTTGACGGTCGCCGCGGACAACACGAACCGTTCCGCGATCTCGCCGTTGCTCAAACCGTGGGCCATCGCGGTGAGCACCTCGACCTCGCGCGGGGTGAGATCGTCCGGAAGGTCCACGTACGTGTCCTTCGTCGCGGCGGTCTGTTCGAGCATGGGCGACACGTGCCGGAGCAGACGCCGGGTCGCGCGCGGGGCCATGACCGCGTCACCGCGATGCACGGTGCGCACCGCGTCGAGCAGATCCTCCGGCGGCGCATCCTTGAGCAGGAATCCGCTCGCACCGGCCGCGATGGCCTGAACGACGTAGTCGTCGTTGTCGAAGGTGGTGAGCACCACCACCTTCGGTGCCTCGGGGTCGGCGAGCAGGGTGCGGGTCGCCGAGATCCCGTCGACCCGCGGCATCTGCACATCCATGAGCACGACGTCCGCGCGGACGCGCCCGAGTTCGATCAGCGCGGCCGCGCCGTCGGACGCTTCGGCGACGACGACGATGTCCGGCTGGGATTCGAGCACCATGCGCAGGCCGGCGCGAACGAGCTGCTGGTCGTCGACGAGTGCGACGCGGATGGGTGCGGTGGGTTCGGTCGGTGCGGCGGGTTCGGTCATCGCTGCCACCCTATGCGGGGAGCTCGGCGCGCACACGATAGCCACCCCCGTCGCGTGGTCCCGCGACGGCACGTCCACCGTGTAGGCGGGCGCGTTCCTCGACCCCGGTCAGACCCTGCCCACCGGGCGGCGACTGCACGAGGGCGGCGGCACCACGCCCGTCGTCGACGACCTCCACGACCAGCACGTCCGGCCGCCAGTCCAGCCTGACGTCGGCGTGCGCGTGGGGCCCTGCATGCTTGAGCACGTTCGTCAGCGACTCCTGCACGATCCGGTAGACCGACAACTGCGTTCCGACCGGAAGGTCGCGGGCCTGCCCGGCGACGGTGTACGTCACGTCCAGGCCGCTACCGCGCATCTGACCGACGAGCGCGTCGAGGTCGTCGAGACCGGGGGTCGCTGTGAACTCGCGGGGCGTGTCCTCGCGCAGCACCGACAGCAGCGACCGCATGTCGGACAGGGCGCGGCGCCCGGTTTCGGCGATCGTGGTGAGCGCACCGGCCGCCGCCTCGGGATCGGCTGCGGCCGCGTACCGGCCGCCGTCGGCCTGCGCGATCATCGCGGTGAGCGAGTGCGCGACGATGTCGTGCATCTCCCGCGCGATGCGGGTGCGTTCCTGGGTGGCCGCCAGTTCCGCCTCCTTGAGCCGGTCGAGTTCGAGCAGACGGTTGCGTTCGGTCAGCGACTCCATCTCGCGCAGCCGCAGTCCCCGCATCCGGCCGAACGCCCAGATGCCGGCGAGGAGCACCGCGACGAACACCGCCGCCGCGACCGTCTCGAAGAGGGTGCGGCCCTCGTACTGCCCCATGTACTTCACCCCGGCCGCCGCACCGCCGATCGCCGCCGCGGCGAGCGCACCGTTCGCGGCCCAGCGCGGCGCGTAGGCGGCGAGCGCGTACACCGAGGCCGGCACAGCGATCGGGACGATCACGGACATCTGCGGCAGCACCAGCAGGTGCGCGTACGCCGCCGCCGCGACCAGCCCCCCGGACAACACCGGTCGGGTGCGCCGCCACGCCAGCGGACCGGTCAGCGCGAGCGCCACCAGCACCCCGCGCGCACCCTCGTGCCCGGTCACCGCTCCGGCGACGCCGGCCATCGCCAGCAGGACGGCGACGACCCCGTCGATCGTCGCGACGTGGGCACGGCTCCACCGGCTCCATCGCTCGATCAACGGGGTCGTCTGCACGGAACCGCCGGGTTCAGCCGAGCAGCTTCTGCCGCAGCGCGTCGTCCTTCTCGAGCACCATCTGCTCGAGGCCGGCCTGGAAGCGTTCCATCTGCTCACGCAGCGCCGGATCGGAGGCGCCGAGGATGCGGGCGGCGAGCAGGCCGGCGTTGCGGGCTCCGCCGATCGACACGGTCGCGACGGGAACACCGGCGGGCATCTGCACGATCGACAGCAGCGAATCCATGCCGTCGAGGTACTTGAGCGGCACGGGGACACCGATCACGGGCAGCGCCGTTGCGGAGGCCACCATGCCCGGCAGGTGCGCGGCGCCACCGGCACCCGCGATGATCACCTTGATGCCGCGACCGGCCGCCGACTTCGCGTAGTCGAGCATGCGCTGCGGGGTGCGGTGCGCCGAGACGACCCCGACCTCGAATCGGATCCCGAACTCGGCCAGCGCCTCCGCTGCGGCCTCCATCGTCGGCCAATCCGAGTCGCTGCCCATGATCAGGCCGACCTGTGCGCCCTGCGCCACGTCACTCACCCTGCTCTCCCGTGTGTTCGTTCCAACCGTCGGTCCATACGCCGTGCGAGAGCCAGTGCGCGGCCCGTTCGGCACGCTCGCGGACCGCCGCCACGTACTGCGGATCGGTGATGGATCCGGACGGGTCGCCGAGCACGTTGACGTGCCCGATCTTGCGGTCCTTGCGTTCACCCTTGCCGTACAGGTGCACACGCACGTCGGGCATCCGCGCGAACAGATGGTGCAGGCGCTCGTCCATGCTCATCTCCGGCGCCTCGGGCGCGCCGAGCACGTTCGCCATCACCGTGACCGGGGCGAGCGGCGTGGTGTCGCCGAGCGGATAGTCCAGGACCGCGCGCAGGTGCTGCTCGAACTGTCCGGTGCGGGCACCGTCCATACCCCAGTGGCCCGAGTTGTGCGGACGCATCGCCAGTTCGTTGACGACGAGTTCGCCGCCCTCCGTCTCGAACAGTTCGACGGCCATCACGCCCACGACGCCGAGTTCCCCGGCGATGCGCAACGCGAGCTGCTCGGCCGCCGTCTCCACGTCCTCCGGCAGGTCCGGGGCGGGTGCGATGACGACCGCGCACTGCCCGTCGCGCTGCACCGTCTCGACGACCGGCCACGACGCGCCCTGCCCGAACGGGGACCGGGCGACCATCGCGGACAGCTCGCGGCGCCACGACACCTTCTCCTCGGCCAGCAACGGCACCCCGGCGGCGAGCCGATCCTCGACGACGGCCTCGAGTTCCTGTTGGTCGTCGAGAATCCACACGCCACGGCCGTCGTACCCGCCGCGGGCAGCCTTGAGCACATAGGGCCAGCCCAGCTTCTCGCGCGCGGCCTTCGCATCGGCGACGGACCGGATGACCGCGAACTTCGGCATCGGGACGCCCAGGTCACCGAGCCGCTCACGCATGGCGATCTTGTCCTGCGCGTAGATCAGGGCCTGCGGCGGCGGGAGCACGTTGACGCCCTCGGCCTGCAGCACCTTCAGGTGCTCGGTGGGAACGCCCTCGTGGTCGAAGGTCAGGGCGTGTGCGCCGATCGCGGCGCTGCGCAGTGCCTCGAGATCGTTGTGGCTGCCGAGCACCACGTCGGGGCTGACGCGGGCGGCGGGTTCGTCCGCGCTGCCCGCCAGGACCCGCAGGGTCTGACCGAGGGCGATCGCGGCCTGATGGGTCATCCGGGCGAGCTGGCCGCCGCCGATCATCGTCACGACGGGCATTCCGCCGGTCAGCGCGCGGGGGGTGTCGGATCTGGGGGGCGAATCAGGTCTACCGGTCACGACTGTCCATGGTGTCACATCGGAAGACCGGCACTGCTGCACCGTGCGCGTGCACGCTGTCACAGCATGTGAGGCGCCCGACACATTCCTGTGCTAATACTGAAAATTTCATCCGGATGCGAAAGTCTGCGATCCGGTTTCGTAGACTTGTCCGAGTGTCTTTCGTCGATGTCGCCATGAACCGCGTTCCCCAGCCGCTGCGAGGCCTGCTCCTGCGGCACAGCGAGCTGGTCAAGTTCGCCATCGTCGGCGGCACGACCTTCGTCATCGACTCGGGCATCTTCTACACCCTCAAGCTGACGGTGCTGGAGGAGAAGCCGGTGACGGCCAAGATCATCGCCGGCATCATCGCGGTGATCTGCTCCTACATCTTCAACCGCGAATGGTCGTTCAAGAACCGCGGTGGCCGTGAACGTGCCCACGAGGCGTTCCTGTTCTTCTTCGTCAGCGGCATCGGAGTCGTACTCAGCTTCATCCCGCTGTGGATCTCGAGCTACGTGTTCGGGCTGCGGGTACCCGAGGTGAGCCTGACGGTCGAGAACATCGCCGACTTCATCAGCGCCTACATCATCGGGAACCTGCTGCAGATGGCGTTCCGCTTCTACTGCTTCAAGCGGTTCGTCTTCCCCGAGGAAACCGGCCCCGACGCCGAACTCGGCGAGCTCGCCGAGGAACAGATCGGACGCTGACCCACCCGCTGCTGCCGGCCCACCGGTTCAGCGAGGCTCCCGACTCGCATCCGACGTCCCGTGCCCGCGGTCCCGGGACGTGCCGAGGAACAACGCGAACAACGCCGGCCTCCGCCGTTGCAGTTCGAGCCGGCCGCCGTCGGCGGAGACCAGCGCGCGGGCGAGCGCCAGCCCCACCCCCGTCGATCCGCTACCGGAGAACCCACGATCGAAGATGTGCGGGGCGAGTTCGTCGCTGACACCCTCCCCCTCGTCGGTCACTTCCACACACACCGTGTCGTCGCCCGCCCGCCGCACCGAGACCGTGCAGGTCCCGCCGCCGTGGACCAGCGCGTTGTCGACCAGCACGGCCACGGCCTCACGCAGGCGCGAGCCGGTCACGGTCGAGCGCAACGCCGGGTTGCCCCGCAACACCAGGTCGCGTCCGGCCTCCCGGAACGGTCCGCGCCAATCCGCGATGACCCCCGACATCTCCCCCACCACCGACACCTCGGTGCGCAGGGCGGAGCCACTGTCGCGGGACTGTCGCACCAGATCGTCGATCGCGGCGGTGAGCCGGTCCACCTGGGCCATGGCGGCCTCGGCTTCCTCCACGACCGCAGGATCGGAGTGCGTGGACAGTTCGTCGAGCCGCAACCGCACCGCGGTCAACCGCGAACGCAGCTGGTGCGACACGTCACCGACGAGCATGTGCTCGCGCTGCAGGCGCCCCGCGATCTCAACCGCGGCGGCATCGAGCACGTCGGAAACCCGATCGAGCTCCGGGATGCGGTGCCGCCGCGGATCCGGCCGGAAGTCGCCCTGGGTCAGTCGCGCCGCGCGCGCGGCGACGTCGCGCAGCGGATCGGCCAGGCGCCGCGCGGTGACGACGGCGACGATCGCGCCGGCTACCACGGTCAACAAGACGATCGTGGCCACGGCCGCCAGGACCTGCCGTTGCACGGTGCGCACGCCCGCCGACGGCGCCTCCAGCCGCAACGACCCGGATGTGCCCAGCGACAGGGACTCCAGGATCGGCGCCGAGACTGCCGGAGCGCCGATGTCGAGACGGGCAGCGGCGTCCTCCGGGGTCGGATAGACGATCACCAGGCGGCCGCCGTCGGGCACGAGCAGCCGCATCGAACTCGTGTCGAGGCCGCCGGCGATCACCCCCTCCGCGCCTTCCTGGGCGATGATCTCGGAGGCCATCAGCTCCAGCCGTCCCTGCAGATCCCGGCGCATGGTGTCCTCGACGAACAGGTACGCGGTGTAGGCGAGCGGAAGGCCGAGCAACAGCGCGACGAGCAGCACCACGGCGAGAACCGCGATGAGAATGCGACGACGCACGAGCGGCCCCGGCTAGTCGGTGTTCACGCGGAAACCGACACCGCGGACGGTCGCGATGCGGCGTTCCCCGGCCGGCCCCTCGTCGCCGATCTTCCGGCGCAGCCACGACATGTGCATGTCCAGAGTCTTGGAACCACGCAGGTCGACGTCTCCCCACACCTCCTGGAGGATCGCGTCCCGCGAGACGACCTGCCCGGCGTGTTCGAGCAACACCCGCAGCAGCTCGTACTCCTTGTTGGCGAGGACGACCTCGGAACCGTCGACGAGCACGCGCCGCGCGGCGCGTTCGAGCCGGATCCCGGCGACCTCGACCACGTCGTCGGTGTCACCGCCGCCCCGGCGGCGCAGCAACGCCCGCACACGCGCCATCAGTTCGGCGAGGCGGAACGGTTTGCCGACGTAGTCGTCGGCGCCCGCGTCGAGACCGACGACGAAATCGACCTCGTCGGTGCGAGCGGTGAGCATGAGTACGGCCAGGTCGGAGCGGTTGGTCCGGATCTGCCGGCACACCTCGAGACCGTCCATACCGGGCAGTCCGAGGTCGAGGATCAGCAGCTCGTACCGGCCGGACAGGGCCTCTTCCAGTGCGGCGGGGCCTTCCTGGGCGATCGTCACCTCGTACCCCTCGCGACCGAGGGCTCGCGAGAGGGGCGCGGCGATGGCTTCGTCGTCTTCGGCGAGCAGGACAGCGGTCACGGAACCAGGGTACGGATCCGCCGGGGGCGCTGTCCGAATTACCACGCTTTGCGGCCGGTGCCCCCACCCGAGTCGTCACGTCCCCGGTCGTCACCGCCCCGATCGTCGCGGTACTCGCCGGTCCCGTAACCGCCCCTGTCGGCGCTGCTGTCGAACGCCTGCCGGTAGAGCAGCGTGTGCACGGTCTGCACGTCGGGGATGTCGTCGAATTCGAGCGGATCGTCGGCCGCGGAGACGATCACCAGGGTGCCGGTACGCAGCATGCGGTCCACGATGCCGTGCCGGAACTGCACGTTGCTGATGCGACCCATCGGAATGTCGATGCCGGTGTGGGTGATCACGCCCTGCCGCACGAGGACCCGCCGGTCGGTGACGATGAAGTGCGTCGTGAGCCACCGCACGAGGGGCGCGACACAACGCCAGCCGACGAGAACGACCCACAACACCAGGACCGCGACGGTCAGGACACCGGCCGCGGCGCCTTCGAGACGCGTACCGGCGACACCGAGCAGGAAGCCCGCGACCGCGGTTGTCAGCAGGAAGATCGCGGTGGGGACGATGAGCATCTTCCAATGCGGATGCCGGTGCAGCAGCAGCTCTTCGTCGACGGCGAGTGCGTCCTCGGGGTAGCCCATGCCGCCGAGGATCGCACGTCGCGCGACCGGAGGTCAGCCCACGGGTCGCAGATGGGTGATGTCGCCCGCGGCGATCGCCACCGGGTCGCCGTCGCGGTCGGGACGGACGACGATCCGACCCTGCTCGTCGATGTCGACGGCGACGCCGTGCAGTTCGGTGTCGCCGGGCAGGACCGCCCGCACCCGCTGTCCGACGGTGCTGCACCGTTCGCGGTAGGCGTCGGCAAGTGCCGCGGTGTCCCAGTCGTGGTCGTGCCACCGGCGCATCCGCTCGGCCAGGTTGGTCAGCAGCACCTGCGCGAGGCGGGTGCGGTCGAGGTCGGTGGCTCCCGCTAGCATCAGCGACGTCGCGGTCGGCACCGGCAGTTCGTCCTCGGCCAGCGAGACGTTGAGGCCGATGCCGACGACGACCGCGGGGACGGGTGCGGTCGCGGCGATCTCGACGAGGATTCCGGCGACCTTGCGACCGTCGACGAGCACGTCGTTGGGCCATTTCAGTTCGGCGGGCACGCCGGTGACCGAACGGACGGTGTCGACGGTCGCGATTCCGGCGAGCAGCGGCAGCCAGCCGAGGTCGGCGAGGTCCACCCCGGGCAGGGTGACGAGTACGGAGGCGATCACCTGCGCGTTCGGAGTGCCCTCGAACCGGCGCGAGTGCCGTCCGCGGCCGCCGGACTGGAATTCGGCGAGCAGCGCGCGCGGCGCGTCGCCTTCACCTGCGACGGCGAGCAGATCGGCGTTGGTCGATCCGGTTTCCT
>NZ_JADZGH010000166.1:3451-7298 GCF_015865005.1 Rhodococcus sp. CX | reverse complement strand
CCGCCGGTAGAACGCGGCGGGTCCGGTGGCCGTGACCAGGGCGTCGCGCAGGTGCTCGACGTCGAGCGGGGCGCGCAGCGCGGCCGGATCTGTCGAGGCGGGACGAGGGGATTGCGGGTCCGGGGACATGCTCACAGCCTAGGGCCGGATGGCGCCGCGCCGGTGCTGCGAAAACGTACTGGCCGGTAGCTTCAGTTCAATGATTCAACACAACTGGGAGTCGATTCGGAGCCCTAGTATGACGCTCGCTAAGCTGACTGGCCATGACCACTGTCCAGGAGCCGTCCGCGCCCGAGGCGGCGAGTACGCCCGATATCCACACCACCGCCGGCAAGCTGGCAGACCTGCGCAATCGTCAGGCCCAGGCCCACGCCCCGAGCGGTGAGGCTGCCATCGAGAAGGTCCACGCGAAGGGCAAGCTCACCGCCCGCGAGCGTATCCACGCTCTGCTCGACGAGGGCTCGTTCGTCGAACTCGACGCCCTCGCACGGCACCGCAGCACCAACTTCGGCCTGGCCGACAACCGTCCCGTCGGCGACGGTGTCGTCACCGGCTACGGCACCATCGACGGTCGCGATGTGTGCGTGTTCTCCCAGGACGCGACGGTCTTCGGCGGCAGCCTCGGTGAGGTCTACGGCGAGAAGATCGTCAAGGTCATGGACCTGGCCCTGCGCACGGGCCGTCCGCTGATCGGCATCAACGAGGGCGCCGGCGCCCGCATCCAGGAAGGCGTCGTCTCGCTCGGCCTGTACGGCGAGATCTTCCACCGCAACGTGCAGGCCTCCGGCGTGATCCCGCAGATCTCGCTGATCATGGGCCCCGCCGCCGGTGGTCACGTGTACTCCCCCGCCCTGACCGACTTCGTGGTGATGGTCGACCAGACCAGCCAGATGTTCGTCACCGGTCCCGACGTCATCAAGACCGTCACCGGCGAGGACGTCACCATGGAGGACCTCGGCGGCGCGCACACCCACATGGTCAAGTCGGGTGTCGCGCACTACGTCGCCGACGGCGAACAGGACGCCCTCGACTACGTCAAGGACCTGCTGTCCTACCTGCCGTCGAACAACCAGGCCGCGGCTCCGCGCCTGGCCCCGACCGACCCGATCCTCGGGTCCATCGAGGACTCGCTCACCGACGAGGACCTCGAGCTCGACACGATCATCCCGGACTCGGCGAACCAGCCGTACGACATGCACGAGATCATTCGTCGCCTGCTCGACGACGACGAGTTCCTCGAGGTGCAGGCCGAGCGCGCCGCCAACGTCATCGTCGGTTTCGGCCGCATCGACGGCCGCAGCGTCGGCATCGTCGCGAACCAGCCCACCCAGTTCGCCGGCTGCCTCGACATCGACGCCTCCGAGAAGGCGGCCCGGTTCGTGCGGACCTGCGACGCGTTCAACGTGCCGATCATCACCCTGGTCGACGTCCCGGGCTTCCTGCCGGGTACCGAGCAGGAATACAACGGCATCATCCGCCGCGGCGCCAAGCTGCTGTACGCGTACGGTGAGGCCACCGTCGGCAAGATCACCGTCATCACCCGCAAGGCCTACGGCGGCGCGTACGACGTCATGGGTTCCAAGCACATGGGTGCCGACGTGAACCTGGCGTGGCCGACCGCGCAGATCGCCGTCATGGGTGCCTCCGGCGCCGTCGGCTTCGTCTACCGCAAGCGCCTTCTCGAAGCCGCCAAGAACGGCGAGGACGTCGATGCGCTGCGCCTCGAACTGCAGAACGAGTACGAGGACACCCTGGTGAACCCGTACGTCGCGGCCGAGCGCGGATACGTCGACGCGGTCATCCCGCCGTCGCACACCCGCGGCCAGATCGTGTCCGCATTGCGACTGCTCGAGCGCAAGATGGTTTCGCTTCCGCCGAAGAAGCATGGGAACATTCCGCTGTGACCGCCGTGACGGAGGAAAAGATCATCACCGACATCGACTCGACCGAAGCATCCGACGCCCCTCTCGAGGACGTCGTGGTCGAAGCTGCCGGTGAGAACTCGGCACCGGAGCCCGTGACTGCCGAGGCGGTAGTCGAGACCGCGGCTGCCCTGCGCATCGTGAAGGGCAACCCGACCGACGAGGACATCGCCGCGCTCGTGTGCGTGCTCGCCGCGGCTTCCTCGGGCGCCGAATCCGAAGGCGACGGCCGTCCCGCGGAGACGTGGGGCGACCCGACCCGGATGCATCGCCAGTGGGCGCCGTTCTCGCCGTATTCGTACCCGAACCTCGGCTGAGATGACCCGATTGGTGCTCGCGTCGGCGTCGCCGGCACGGCTGTCCGTGCTGCGCGCCGCCGGCGTGGAACCGCTCGTGCTGGTGTCGGGGGTCGACGAGGACGCGATCGTCGCGTCGCTCGGCCCCGACACCGCGCCCGAGGTCGTGGTCACCGAACTCGCCCGCGCCAAGGCCGCCGACGTGGTGCCCCGGCTGAGCGGTGACGGCGTGGACGACGCAGTGGTCGTCGGGTGCGATTCGATGCTGCACGTCGACGGACGGTTGCAGGGCAAGCCCGGCACCGCCGAGGTCGCGCGGGCCCGCTGGCGCTCGATGGCCGGCCGCAGCGCCGACCTGCTCACCGGGCACAGCCTGCTGCGGGTCCGCGACGGTGAGATCGTCGCGGAAGCCTCCGCGCACAGCGGCACGACCGTCTATTTCGGCACCCCCACCGACGACGAACTCGAGGCCTACCTCGCGAGCGGCGAACCCCTCCAGGTCGCGGGTGCCTTCACCCTCGACAGCCTCGGTGGCTGGTTCATCGAGCGTCTCGAAGGCGACCCGTCGTCGGTCATCGGCATCGGTCTGCCGCTCGTTCGGCGGCTCCTCGGCGAGGTCGGAGTTTCCGTCGCCGACCTCTGGTCCACGTCCGCGAAGTCGACGGGAACCGTCACCCGCTAGCGAAGGGCCGCCGGACCCCGCGTTCCAACGACCGCGCCATCGCCTCGGCCTTGCTCTTGGCCCGCTCGGCGTGAACTCCTGCGAACAGCTCGTCGACCGTCCCGACCCACAGTTCGAGCCACCGTTCGAACCGTGCCGGGGTGAGGCCGTGGTGCGCGTGCAGTGCCCGGTGCACCGGCAGGAAGTTGCCCTCGTACCGCGTGGTGCGGAAGAGGATCTGTTCCCAGAAGTCACCGACGACGAGCAGATGCTCGTCGAGACCGACGATCGCGAGCACCTCGAACACCGGCGCGAGCGTCGGATCGGTGAGGGCGCGTTCGTAGAACCTGCGGACGAGCCGGTCGATGTCGGCGCGATCGGACACGTCGAAGACCGGGGCGCCACTGGAAATCACATCCACCGAACCTACCGCCTAGTATTGACGGCGCACCTGCCACCACTGCCTCAGGAGCCCTCTGTGCCCGTCGAGCCCGACGCCAATCCCTCATTCGCCGCATACGCCGACCCCACTCGCCTGGTGTCGACGGAATGGCTGTCCGCCCACCTCGGACATCCCGAGGTGAAGGTCGTCGAATCCGACGAGGACGTGCTGCTCTACGACGTCGGCCACATTCCCGGCGCCGTGAAGATCGACTGGCATCTGGACCTGAACGACCCGGTCACCCGCGACTACATCGACGGTGCCGCGTTCGCCGACCTGATGAACCGCAAGGGCATTCGCCGCACCGACACCGTCGTGATCTACGGCGACAAGTCGAACTGGTGGGCCGCCTACGCGCTGTGGGTCTTCACGCTGTTCGGCCACGAGGACGTGCGCCTGCTCGACGGCGGCCGCGACGCGTGGATCTCCGAGAACCGCGACACAACCTTCGACGTCCCGTCCACCACCACGACCGGATACCCGGTGGTTGCGCGCAACGACGCCCCGATCCGGGCCTTCAAGGACG
>NZ_JADZGH010000166.1:726-3441 GCF_015865005.1 Rhodococcus sp. CX | reverse complement strand
CGGCGAGCGCACCCACATGCCGGACTACCCGGAGGAAGGTGCCCTGCGCGGCGGCCACATCCCCACCGCGGTGTCCATCCCGTGGGCGAAGGCCGCGGCGCCGGACGGCCGGTTCCGTTCCCGCGCCGAACTCGACGAGATCTACGCGGACATCTCCCGCGACGCGGATGTGATCGCCTACTGCCGCATCGGTGAGCGGTCCAGCCACACGTGGTTCGTGCTCACACACCTGCTCGGCTACCAGAACGTCCGCAACTACGACGGTTCGTGGACGGAGTGGGGCAACGCGGTGCGCGTGCCGATCGTCAAGGGCGAAGAGCCCGGGGAAGCGCCCGCCCGATGAGCCTGCCCTCCGCGCTCGTCGAGATCGTCGACGACTTCGCCGCCGTCACCGGTCAGGACAAGCTGCAGCTGCTCCTCGAGTTCAGCCGGGAGCTTCCGCCCCTCCCGGCCGAACTCGAGGAAGCCGCGATGGAACCGGTGCCCGAGTGCCAGTCGCCGTTGTTCCTGTCCGTCGACTCGTCGGAGCGTGATCGGGTGCGGCTGCATTTCAGTGCTCCCCCGGAGGCGCCGACCACGCGGGGGTTCGCATCGATCCTGCATCAGGGCCTCGACGGGCTCAGCGCACAGGAGATCCTCGATGTGCCGGACGACTTCTACTCGGCGCTCGGACTGGCCGATGTGGTGAGTCCGCTGCGGCTGCGCGGCATGAGCGCGATGCTCGCCCGGATCAAGCGGCATCTTCGGGCCTGACCTCGCCGGAGGCGCTGTCCCGACCTCGCCGGGGGCCGCTGTGCAGTTTCGGCTACCGGCCGGTAACGTTGCGGGGTTCGATCTTGCTCGTAGTGTGTAGGGGCTATCCGGTTACATCGTCTATCGGATTGACGCCTACACTCTCCGTGACGGCAATAACCTAACGATCGATCAACAGGAGGCTCCGTGCCCAGTCATGCCAGCGCGCACATCACGAAAGTGCTCGTCGCCAACCGCGGCGAGATCGCTGTGCGGGTCATCCGAGCTGCCAAGGACGCCGGTTACGGCAGCGTAGCCGTCTACGCCGAGCCCGACGCGGATGCGCAGTTCGTGAAGCTCGCCGACGAGGCGTTCGCGCTCGGCGGCCAGACGTCGGCCGAGTCCTACCTGGTCTTCGACAAGATCCTCGACGCCGCGAAGAAGTCCGGCGCCGACGCGATCCACCCCGGCTACGGCTTCCTGTCCGAGAACGCCGACTTCGCCCAGGCCGTGATCGACGCCGGCCTGATCTGGATCGGCCCCTCGCCGCAGTCCATCCGCGACCTCGGCGACAAGGTCACCGCCCGCCACATCGCCGAGCGCGCCAACGCGCCGATGGCCGCGGGCACCAAGGACCCGGTCAAGAACGCCGACGAGGTCGTCGAGTTCGCCAAGCAGTACGGCGTGCCGGTCGCGATCAAGGCGGCCTTCGGCGGCGGCGGTCGCGGTATGAAGGTCGCGCAGACCATCGAGGAGATCCCCGAGCTGTTCGAGTCGGCCACCCGCGAGGCGATCGCCGCCTTCGGCCGCGGCGAGTGCTTCGTCGAGCAGTACCTGGACAAGGCCCGCCACGTCGAGGCGCAGGTCATCGCCGACCAGCACGGCAACGTCGTCGTCGCCGGCACCCGCGACTGCTCGCTGCAGCGCCGCTTCCAGAAGCTCGTCGAGGAGGCGCCCGCGCCGTTCCTGACCGACGAGCAGCGCAAGCGCATCCACGAGTCCGCCAAGGCCATCTGCCGCGAGGCCGGTTACTACGGCGCCGGCACCGTCGAGTACCTGGTGCAGGGCGACACCGTCTCGTTCCTCGAGGTCAACACCCGCCTGCAGGTCGAGCACCCGGTCACCGAGGAGACCGCCGGCATCGACCTCGTGCGTCAGCAGTTCCGCATCGCCAACGGGGAAGAGCTCGAGATCAAGGAAGACCCGACGCCGCGCGGCCACTCCTTCGAGTTCCGCATCAACGGTGAGGACGCCGGTCGCGGCTTCCTCCCCGCCCCCGGCCCGATCGCCGTCTACAAGGAGCCCTCGGGCCCGGGCGTGCGCGTCGACTCCGGCGTCGTGCAGGGTGACGTCATCGGCGGCCAGTTCGACTCGATGCTCGCCAAACTGATCGTCACCGGCGAGACCCGCGAGCAGGCGCTGCAGCGCGCTCGCCGCGCCCTCGCCGAGTTCGAGGTCGACGGCCTCGCCACGGTCATCCCGTTCCACCGGCACATCGTCGAGAACCCGGCCTTCGTGGGTGACGGCGAGAAGTTCGACGTCTACACCAAGTGGATCGAAACCGAGTGGGAGAACACCATCGAGCCCTATGCGGGTGCCGGTGCCATCGACGACGAGGACGAGGCCCTGCCGCGTCAGAACGTCGTCGTCGAGGTCGGTGGCCGTCGCGTCGAGGTGTCCCTGCCCGGCCAGTTCTCGCTCGGCGGTGGTGGCGGCGCGGCCGGTGCCACCCGCAAGAAGCCGAAGGCCCGCAAGCGTGGCGGCGCCCACGGTGGCAAGGCGTCCGGCGACGCCGTGACCGCGCCGATGCAGGGCACCGTCGTCAAGGTCGCGGTCACCGAGGGCCAGGAGGTCGCCGAGGGCGATCTGATCGCCGTCCTCGAGGCCATGAAGATGGAGAACCCGGTCACCGCGCACAAGGCCGGTGTCGTGACCGGCCTGGCCGTCGAGCCGGGTGCTGCCATCACTCAGGGAACGGTGCTC
>NZ_JADZGH010000166.1:0-595 GCF_015865005.1 Rhodococcus sp. CX | reverse complement strand
CCGCCCGGGGCACGCCCCGTTTCGGCTCTCGAATCGGCTGCACCCTCGTTCGAACACATGTACTATTCGAACATGAGTTCGATAGCAGAGGTTCATACGGCGGAGTGCCCCACCGTGGACGAACTCTGCGCACTCGACGTCGACCGCCTCTCCGACGAGGACATCGCCTCGACACTCCGCACCGTCGAACGCCTCCGCCGCCGACTCGACGGCCTCGACGCGCGACTGGTCGCCCAGGTCGAACAGCGCGGACTCGAGAACGCCGTGAAGCTGTCGACGCCCCAGAAATACCTGGTCGAACTCCTGCACCTGTCCCGCGCCGACGCGGTTCGGCGCGTCAAGAACGCCCGCCTCCTCGCACCCCGCACGACTCCCAGCGGTACCGCCCTCGCCCCGATCCTGCAGGTCACGGCCGCTGCCGTTGCCGACGGGGACGCGTCCGCCGCGCACGTCGATGCCATCCGCAAAGTGACCGAGAAGATTCCGGGGCGGTTCGGGAACGACGTCGTCGAGACCGTCGACCGCATCCTCGGCACCCTCTCCCGGACCGCGACCCCCGACGACATCACCACCGCCGGCATCGACCTGCTCGCCC
>NZ_JADZGH010000165.1:0-3500 GCF_015865005.1 Rhodococcus sp. CX | reverse complement strand
CCACCGCCATGAACGCGAATTCCTGGGCCACGAAGTAGCCGGTGAGGGCGGTGATCGCGAGGACTACGAGGATTCCGAGAAGGATTCCGAGGGCGGTCAGCATGTCGATGCCGATCCTGGGGTGGCGGGATATCCGTCACCGTGGGGCGGTCGGGGTCTTCGAGGTTTGCGCTTGGCGCGTCGCATGGCTCTCTCTGTGATCGGTGACAAAGGGTCGTCACAGAATAGGACGAACCGCGCCCGGCGAATGGTTCCCGCGGGGACGTAACGAAGGTCACGCAACGCGACCTCGGTTGCGCTGCGGGGTGGGGCGCTCACCTCACCCGGTCACCATGATCTGCGCGGAGCTCTCCTTGAGCTTCGCGTTCGCCCAGCGCATCTGACGCAGGGTCTGTGGATGGCAGCGTTCGGCGGTGGCGAGCAGTTCGCGGTCCTGCAGCGCCTGCGCGGTCTGGGCGAGGATCTCCCAGTCCAGCGAGACCCCGGCTGCCGTGCGGTGGATCTCCCGCAGGTCCCGCAGCAACAGCAGCGAGGGATCGTGATGCCGGCCGACCAGCTCGCTACCCTTCCGGCGGAGGGCAGCGAGGATGCTGTGGTCCTCCGCAGGCTCGGCATCGAGGTCGAGGTCGTAATCCTGCCCGACGCGGGCGAGTTCCCGGACGTGCTGCTGCGACCATCGCGCGAGATCTTGTCCCAGATGGAATATCTCGTGATCGGCCTTGTTCCGGTCGGAGATCTGCAGCAGCCGGCCGGCCAGGTCGTTCTCCGACTCGTGCAACTCCCGGATCGCAAGTCCCACCTTGTTGTTCATTGCGCACCTCCGGTGTTCGTTGCGCCTGTGGGGGATTCGACGAACGTCTCGGTCGCGGTCGCGTCGGGGCCGCCGCCGGTCTGCGGGACGGCTGCGCCCACCGGCTCCGAGGCGGTGGTCGTGGGCGCGGCGGACGGTGTGCCGTCGCCGGCTTCGACACGTTCCACGCGGGCCGCGCCGCCCTTGAACAACGGCTGCTTGGACGCCGGGTCCCAGTCGGTGAGGGTCAGCTCGTTCGCGGCCCGGCCCTCGGCGTCGCCGGGTTCGTGACCGCCCGGGGTGTCCCAGTAGCCGTAGTGGAACGGCACGAACAACACCCCCGGACGGATCCCGCAGATCCGCAGCTTCGCGTCCACCCGGCCCCGAGGGGTGGTGATGCGCAACAGATCTCCCTCCGACCAGCCGTGTCGCCGGGCGTCGGAGGCCGACATCTCCACCCACACCTCGGGGGCGGCCTGCTGCAGTTGCGGCGCGCGGCCCGTCTTCGTCCGGGTGTGGAAGTGATACAGCGTGCGGCCGGTGGTGAGGTGGTAGGGAAACTCCTCGGACACGAGCTCGTGCGCCGGCAGGTATTCGCCCGCCTTGATGATCGCCTTTCCCAGCGGGTTCATGGCCTTGTACTCGGTCGGTTCGAGCGGCGCACCGGTGACCATGTCGCGGCCGTAGCTCTCGCAATAGTCCGGTGTACTCCAGAACTTCCCGTCCTCGTAGAGGCGTTCGGTGCCGTCGGGACTGTCCTCGGTGCACGGCCACTGGATGCCGCTGCCGCCGCGCAGCCGGTCGTAGGTGATACCGGTGTAGTCACACGGCCGCCCCGCCGAGCAGCGCTTCCACGCCTCGAACGCCTCCTCGGGAGTGGACCACTTCACCAGGGGTTGCCCGTCCTTGTCCTGCAACCCGATTCGACGGGCGTAGTCGACGAAGATGTCCAGGTCGGCGCGGGCCAGGCCGGGCGGATCGACGGCCTTCTCCGACAGGTGCACGGTGCGGTCCACGTTGGTGAACGTGCCGGTCTTCTCGCCCCACGTCGCGGCCGGGAGCACCACGTCGGCGAGCTGGGCGGTCTCGGACAGGAAGATGTCCTGCACCACCAGGAACAGCCGTTCCTGGGCGAGGATCTCCCGGATGCGGCCCAGTTCCGGCAGCGACACCGCCGGGTTGGTGCCGCTGACGTAGAGGAACCGGATCGAGCCGTCCTCGACGTAGCGCAGCATCTGCATCAGGTGCGTCGGCGCGGTGTAGTGCGGGATCCGCATCGGGTCGATGTTCCACAGCCGCCCCAGTTCCTGGACGTGCTCGTCGTTGGCCCAGTTCCGGAAGCCGGGCAGGTCCCCGTCGGCGCCGCATTCGCGGGTGTTCTGCGCCGTCGGCTGGCCGTTCATCTGCAGCACCCCGCACCCGGGTTTGCCGAGCATGCCCCGGATCAGGTGGACGTTGTTCACCTGCACTGCCGCCGCGGTGGCCTGGTGCGACTGGTAGAAGCCCTGCAGCACGGTGGACACCAGACGTTCGGCGCCGCCGAGGATGCGGGCCGCCTCCAGCAGGTCGTCGAGCGGCACGTCGCACACCTCGGCAGCCCGTTCGGGCGGATAGTCCTCGAGTTGTTTCTGCAGCTCCGGGAAGCCGACGGTGTGCGCCTCGATGTAGTCGCGGTCGATCCATCCGTTGCGCACGATCTCGTGCAGCAGCCCGTTCATCAGCATCACGTTCGTGCCCGGCCTGGGCGCGAGGTGCACGGCGGCGGCCCGCGCCACGGGTGTTGCGCGCGGGTCGACGCACACCACCGCCGGGGGAGTCGGGCCCGCCAGCCGGTCGAGCACCCGGCTCCACAGCACGCTCTGCGTCTCGGCCATGTTGTGCCCGTACAGGGCGATCACGTCGGCGTGGTCGATGTCGGTGTAGGAGCCGGGCTGCCCGTCGCACGCGAAGGACTCCTTCAACGCGGCGGCCGCGGTCGCGGTGCACAGCCGGGTGTTGCCGTCCATGTGGTTGGTGCCGATACCCCCGTGCCCGATCAGCGCCAGCGTGTAGTACTCCTCGAGGAACAGTTGCCCGGTCGTGTAGAAGCCGATCGAACTGGGGCCGCGCTCGGCCAGCAACTCGCGGGTGCGCTCGGCGACGGCATCCATCGCCGTGTCCCAATCGGTCTCCACGAGCGCGCCGTCGCGGCGGATCAACGGAGTCGTCAGCCGGTCGGGCGAGTGATTGGCCTGCCACCCGAACAGATCCTTCGGCCCGAGCCGGCCGTGGTTGACCCGATCCACCGCGCGCCCGCGGACCCCGACGATCCGGCCGTCCTTGACGGCGATGTCGAGACCGTCGCCGTTCGAGTGCAGAATCGTCGCCGACTGCACCCAGTTGTCGACGTCGTCCTCGCCCAGTCCGTCGGCCAGATAGCAGTCCACCCGGATCGGCCAGGGCTCGCCCGGTCCGTAGGGGGTGCGGGTGCCCCAGGGTTCGCGGATGCGGTCGATGTCGGTCATGCCTGCGGCGGTACCCGAACGCGGGAGTTCGAAACGTGGGCCGTGACCCGCGGGAACGCGGTCGGCAGCGGTGGTCCGCACAACCTCCGCGCCGAGCCGGATCCCTTTACACTCTTCACAGGATTGCGCCGTCGCCGCGATGGCGAATCCCGACACGTCGAGCGGTCGGAAGGTGCGAACATGGGCGGCGGGCGACGAACCAGCGC
>NZ_JADZGH010000164.1:0-3023 GCF_015865005.1 Rhodococcus sp. CX | reverse complement strand
CCGGTGGGCAGCTGCGCGACGACGAGGACCTCACCGCCTCTGCGCGCCGCCAGCTCGCCGAGAAGGTGGATGTGCGCGAGGTCTCCCATCTCGAACAGTTGTCGGTGTTCTCCGCCCCCCACCGCATCCCCGGCCCCCGTACCATCGCGTCCACCTATCTCGGCCTGATACCGAGCACGTCGGATCCGCAGTTGCCCGACGACACCGCCTGGCATCCCGTGGCGCACCTGCCGGAGACGTCCTTCGACCACGGCGTGATGGTCGACAACGCCCGTGCCCGCCTGGCGGCGAAGCTGTCCTACACGAACATCGCATTCGGGCTGGCCCCCGCGGAGTTCGCCATGTCAGAACTGCGCGACATCTATTGCGCTGCACTGGGTTACCAGGTCGATGCGACGAACCTGCAGCGAGTTCTCAAGCGCCGCAACGTGCTGACCGCAACCGGCACGACCGCCCCGCCCGGACGCACCGGGGGGCGCCCCGCCGCCCTCTACCGGTTCACCGACTCACGCCTGCGCGTCACCGACGAATTCGCCGCCCTGCGCCCGCCCGGCTGAGATGGATCGCGCCGGATCGAACATCCGGGTGCAGTGGATGATTCGACACCGCGCATAGACCCCGGTGATCATCGCATCCGAAATCGCCGCGATACGAGTCCGTTTCACTCGGTCACTTCCTCCGCCCCCTGGGGATCACACGACTGCGTGCACAGCAGCGGCTCGCACGGACAGCCCAGGTCCGGGTTGCACGACCGGGGGCAGCGTGCCGGGAAACAGACTTCGGCTTCGATCCTCGGAACCCCGCGGTGTCATTGTCGATCGCCAGTACCGCCGCACGGGTCGGCACCTTCCGTTCGATCAGCCGGCGCAGGTTTCCGGTCGTGCGCCGATGACTCCCCCGAATCTGTGTGACGGTGTCGTGGACCGCGGGATCGCCCGAGTAGACCGAGGTGGCGAAATGGATTCCGTTGGCTGCGGAGAATTCGAGGGTCGCCTCGTCGAGCCGCGTGAGGTTGGTGAACACCTCGACGAAATCGAATCCGACGTCGATACTCCGGCGCAGCAGTCGGCCGAATGCCGGATTGAGCTGCGGCTCCCCTCCGATGAACTGAATTTTCCGGCGGCCGAGTGCATACGCCTCGGCCGGGATCCGCGGCCACGCCTGCCCGATGGTGAACCAGATCTCACAGTCCGGAGCCGTCCGGGCTCTCCCAGCAAAACCAGCCGGCCCAGAGACTTTCGGCGGCACGGAGAAGGGCGCTCGGGTCGGGTTGTCGTCATCGGCCACGGATTCGTTCCTCCCGTGCAGTATTCGACATGCAACGGTCAGTGCCACGACAAAATCGAGATGCAGAGCCCGCGGCAACCATCAGGCCACACCGCGTAGCCCTCAGGGAACATTGGGCGCGTCCGACATCCTACGAGTCGAAGCCACAGGGCCGCTGCGTTTTCGCTCATTCGCCCGCAGCCGGTACCACCTGGCACCGGACACAGATCGGCGACGCGGACCGCGGAAATGTAACGCCGTCGCCGGGGCAGCCGACATGCCCTGTGACGCGGGGGCACCCCATTGCGGGGTGGTCGATGGGTGACCACAACCGGATTGGACGGATATGGCAGAGCAGACGGCGTCGCACCGACGGCGGATCGCAGCGGGCCTGGCGGCTCCGGCAGTGTTGGGAGTGGCGGCGCTGGTGGCGGTCGCCGTGACGGGGACCGACACGCCGGTCAGAACGGACACCGCTCTGGTCGCGATGACCAACGAATGCCACGACATGGTGAGCATCGCCATCGGCGGCCGGACCGACACCCCGCGCACCGGTCAGCACGCCATGCTCACCACGCCCGACGGCACGACGCTGCCCGCCGCGATGTCCGGGGACTACAACAGCCCCTGGGTCGACCCGGTGGTCAACGCCCCGCGCGACGCCGGCAAGGACTACGCCGCGTTCTACGTCGAATATCCAGCGCACATGGCGACCTACGAGGACGCGGTCGAGACGGGCGTCGACAACGCCCAGACCGTGATGAAGGCGATCCGCGCCGAGTGCCCGAACACGCAGTTCGCGATCGTCGGATACAGCGAGGGCGCCGACGTGGCCCGCCGCGCCGCGATGGAGATCGGCAACCAGAAACCGAACGAGGACGGCTCGTACGACATCGTCGACCCGAACTACGTGGTCGGTGTCGTCATCCTCGCCGACGCGGGCCGCACCGCGGGCGAGGGTCCGTTCCCCGGCGCGCAGGATCCGTTCCGCAATCCCGACGGATACGACCGCCCCTACCAGTCCGGGAACACGAGCGCCGACGGCAGCGGCATCGCGACGGACACCAGCGGCGGCTTCGGCGCGCTGGACGGCAGGATCGCCTCGTTCTGCTCCGAGGGCGACTTCACGTGCGACGCCCCGGAGAACATCGCGCTGCTCCAGCTCGCCTCGAACGTCGGCCGGCAGCTCAACATCGACCGGATGCAGGACGAAGGCCTCACCCTGGCGACCGGCCAGGACCTGGCGGTCACGATCGGCCGCGTCGCGATGCTCGCGTTCGCCGACATCCAGGCGCAGGGCAACTGGATGCAGACCGACCAGACCTTCCTCGACGTGCTGATCAAGGTGTCCGATCCCAGCTACACGCCGACCCAGCCGACGGACGTCGCCGCCGACACGGAGCTCCAGCTCAGCGCGGCGGAGAACCTGGTGTATCTGCCCACGAAGGTGCGCAACGAGATCATCGGCTTCATCGCGGACAACGCGAACACCATCCCGGTCGCGCTGAGCGATCCCTACCAGCAGACCCTCGGCGAGGTCAGCGGCTTGCCGTTCGCCGCGTCCGCGTCACGCCAGTAGTCGAAGTGGTGTCCGCTGACCTCGGCCGAATACGCCGCCCAGTGGCTCACCCACCTGGCCGAACAGGCCGACAAGGGTGAACTGCCCAAGTCCACCACGAAGAGCGCCTCCGCGGACGCGCTCGCGGTGACCGCGGAGACCACCTCCGAGACCACGACGAGCACCACGACCACCCCGG
>NZ_JADZGH010000013.1:7085-10773 GCF_015865005.1 Rhodococcus sp. CX | reverse complement strand
CGGGGCCGGGGACGTCTCACCCGATTCCCACCACTCCCTGGGACTTACCCTGGAAGACGCACCCCGAGACGTGGTTGGCAGGTCTGGCCCGAATCGCCCCGGCTCTGATAGAGGATCTCATTGCACGGGCGGATGAGATCCATGGGAGCGCCGAGGAAGTATCCAGAGAAGCTGAAAGAACGCGCAACGCGCATGGCGATCGGAGCGCGACGTGATCCGGCGACACGGGCCGGCGCGATCGCTCGGATCGCGGACCAACTCGGAGTGCATCGCGAGGCACTGCGGACCTGGTTCGCCAGGGAAGAGATCGACAACGGTGATCGTCCGGGCACAACAACGGACGAGGCGAAAAGGATCGCCGAACTCGAACGCGAAAACCGAGAACTGCGTCGCGCCAACGAGATCCTTAAGACGGCATCGGCGTTTTCGCGGCAGCGGAGCTCGACCGCAAACTGTGTCACCGACAGTGGTCTGCGCGAGTACATCCGGCTCTCAGCCGCCGCGGCGTCCAGGACGGTGGTGTCCGCGGCGGATCGACTCGTCGAGGCATGCACCCGGCGGCCGGCGGCAACCGTGTGAGCCTCGCCGATCAGGCGCGGGTGCCCTCCGCCGGACCGAACACCACCAGCGTCGCAAAGTCCGCGGTGACGTCGACGAACCGGTGCGGTAGACCCGCCGGGACGAACAGCACCGCTCCGGTGGGCGCCGGGATCGAGCCGGTGGGTGTCCACAGGGTCGCGCTGCCCGCGGTGACGACGTAGATCTCGTCTTCCCGGTGGGGTTGTTGCCCGTCGGCGGCGCCGGCCGGGATCGAGTACGTGCCCACACTCAGATCGGCGCGCCGCAGGTGTTCGACGTAGTGGGCGCTGGGGCCGGCGTCGAACCGGCCGGCGTGCTCGAGTCGCCGGGCCGGTTCGACGCGCACCGCGCGCCCCGACACGGTGATGCCGTCCTCGGGTGTGCCGATCTCCACCCCGATCTCGCTGGGGCGCCCCATGTCGGTGCCCTGGTGCACGACGAGCCGGTCCCCCGGGTGCGCCATCCCGAGATGACGGAGGTACCCGCCGAGGGCGGCCGCGGCCGATCCGGTGGCGGGATCCTCGACGACGCCGCCGACCGGGAATGGGTTGCGGCTGTGGATCTCCCGCGGTAAGGCGTACCAGAACAACTGGGCGGTCATCGCTCCCAGTCCGGTCAGCACGGCGCGGAGCGCGTCGAAGTCGTAGTCGAGGCGGGCCAGTCGGTCGCGGGTTGCGACGGCAAGCACCAGGTGACGCGACCCCGCGTCGGACACGACCGCGGGGAACCGTGGATCGAGGTCCTCCGGGGCCCACCGCAACGCGGTCAGCGCGTCCGCGACGACGTCGTCGGTCAGGGCGGTGATCGTCGGGGGCACCGAGGTGAACGAGGCGTGCAGGCCGTCGGTGCGATGGTCGATCCGCACCGGTACCCGGCCTGCCGCGGTGAGCATGACCATCTCGTCGTCGCCGTGGTGTTCGGCCAGGGCGATCGCGGTGGCGATCGTGGCGTGCCCGCAGAACGGCACTTCGACTTCGGGGGAGAAGTATCGGATGCGGTAGGTGTGCGGTGCGTCGCCGTCGGTGACGAAGGCGGTTTCCGATGCGCCGACCTCGCGTGCCACCGTGAGCATTTCGCAGTCGGACAGTTCCCGGGCGTCGAGCACCACCCCGGCCGGATTGCCGCCTCCGGCGCTCACGGCGAACGCCTCGTACAGCTCCACTCGCGCCATCCCGTGTCCTCTCTCCATTCCTGTAGTCTCGTCGGTCCGGTTCAGCCGCGGACGAACGGATCGAACACCAGGATCGCGAGGCCGAAACCGCACATGACACCGCTCATGATGATGGCGATCCACCGCGCCGGCCTCGGACCGAGCCTGCCGATCTCCGCGGCGAACAGCGCCACCGTCAACAACCATGCTGCCGCGAACGCCACGAGGAACAGGCAGTGTCCCACCAGGGTCCGGTAGTCGGCATCCGGGCCGGCGAAGGCCGGGATGACGGTGACGAACACCACCAGGGTCTTGGGGTTGGTGGTATCGATGAGGAATCCGCGGCGGAATCGCCGTGTCGGTGCCAGTACCCCACGTCGGGACTCAGCACTGTCCAGAATCTCGTCCTCGCCACTGTCGGGGACCCGGACGGCACTGCGTAGAGAGGTGAGTCCGATGAAGATCAGATAGATCCCGCCGATGATGCGCAGTGCGGCGAGGGCCGCCGGTGCGGCGACGAGCAGCGCAGCGAGACCGGCACAGGCGGCGACCGTGAAGACGAGCATCCCGGTCAGGGCGCCCAACGCGGTGGCGACCCCGTCGGCGCGGGACCGCAGTGCCGCAGCGGCAACCGCCAGGCTGTCCGGCCCGGGCGTCATCACCATGAAGGCCACCGCGGCGACGAAAGCAGCAGTCATCACGCACCTTCCCGATCTTCGGGATCAACGTTCACAGTCCACCGGCCACGGCGATCGTGGTGGCGGTGAGATACGAAGCCTTCACCGGCCGCGAACCCAGCCGCGGCGGCGATCTCGCTGGTGGCAGCGACACCAACGTGGGGTATGCGGTCCGTATCCCGTCGAGGCCGTCCCGGATCTCCTGCAGCAGCGTGAATTTCCGTGTCGACGGTGCCGGGTGCCATGCCGACGACACGAATGTCCCGGTGCCAGTTCGTGTCCCCGGCCGCGGGTGATCGCCTCCACCGCAGCACTTGGATGCGGCGTATCCCCCGTACTCGCCGGACACCCCCGGTGACTGCGGCGATGCTGCCGATGGTGATCACCACACCGGGTAGTGCGCGCTCGCGCCGGTAGCGAACCGCAGCCACGGTCATCGCCCACAACCCCGAAGACGTTGACGCCGACGATGTCCCGGACCTGCGCTGCGGTCACGGTGAGAAAATCACCGAGCGGGCCGGTGATCCCGGCGTTGTTCACCAGCACCGCCACCTCTCCCCCGCTCTGCACCGCCGTATCGACGCCTGTTTCTGCAGCGCCGGTGTCAGCGACGTCGGTCTCGATGGCGCGAACCCGAAGACCGCATTCGGCGACCAGGCAAGTGGCGGCGTCGGTGTCCCGGTGGTAGGTGAAACCCACCTCGTGACCCGCTCGGGCTGCGGCCCGGACGATCGCGGCACCAATCCCCCGACGACCGCCGGTGACGACGAAGTGCCCACTCATCGCCGGTTCACAACACACTGAAGCCGCCGGCCAGAGCCGAGCGCCCTGTCATTGCGAGTAGGACGGTCTCACCGTGTCCCCGGAGTACGGCCACTTCGGTTGCCACCGACAGCGCCTCCCGCAGCGCCCCGACCGGGACGAACGCCGGATGGCCGGTGGCCCGGGCCAGGTCGAGACCGTGCACCACCAGTTCGAAGGTGCGGGTCGGCAGGTACTGCGACAACAGCATGCCACCCACCACAGTGGTGACGAGCCGGTCGTCGGTCTGCGCCAGGGCCTGCAGCGCCCGGTCCCGCATCTCCGCCAGGGCGGCTGCGGGGTGGTCACCGAGTTCCGCGCCGGCCTGCTCACCACGCACTCGGACCGCCTCGGCGTCGACCTGCTCGGCGGCCAGGAGGTAGTAGTCGGCGGTGGACGGCACGCTCTGCTCGGCGGCGGGTCGGGCGAGATAGTCGACGACGGTGCTCAGCGCGCGGCCGATGTGGCCGACCAGCGAGCG
>NZ_JADZGH010000013.1:0-7075 GCF_015865005.1 Rhodococcus sp. CX | reverse complement strand
GGACGGTGGCCGTCAACGCGACGACGTGGTCGGCGGCCACCCGGAAGCCGTCGAGCACTACCGGTCCGCATGGTTCGCCCGCAGGAACATGCTCAGTGACGAGCTCACCTTCCTTGATGGTCATGACGCCATGAAACCGTCTCGGCACCCGGCTCGACAGTGCCATTTCGCGAGGAATAGCTAGGTCCCTCGCGAAGTGGACCAGTGCCCGGACCGATCGAGCATCCGGTTGTAACCGATTGTCTCCAAATGCCTTCCAGCGTTCCATTCAAGCGAGGTTTCCTACGTCGTCCATCGGCAGGGTCCCCGAGGTCATGAACCGGGCACACCACCGAATAGGAACGCCGCACGGTGCGACCACGACGCACCAGCATCCCGGTCGACGTCAATGTCCACATCGTGCCGGCCGTGCTGGGCAGGAAGATGAACGGCGCCGAAATGGCGCGCCACCTCGGCATTTCCAAGATTTCAGTGACCGAAACCGAAAATACCAGCTCCTCGACGCCGGCGGCCGGCGCTTCGACGAGCAACCCTCCGAGACCGCGGCCGACGGAACACGGTCGAGGAACGACAACTCCGCAGCAAGAACGAACGACTCCAGCCGGCGCCGTCCAGACAGAACAGGTCGGACTCGCCTCGGTGACGGCCTGTGCGCGGGATCCACCCTTCCCACGGTGCCTCACGGCACCACCGCTCAGATGTCACCTATCCGCGCATCAATCCCGACCGCAGTGCACATGAACGAGGGCCAACGATTCGGGACGGCGCCCCTCGGCGCAGATACAGGATCCGAACACGGCGACTGCACCGGTCGACGAGATGCCACTCGAAGACCTGCACGGTCGATCGACGAGCGGATCGCGCTCGTCACTGTGCTCGGGAGAGGAATCTGTCGAGCCCTCTCCGCACACCCGCGGTGGGAACGGTGGTCGCGAACCATGCGGCCTCGACGGCGAGTCCCTCGTCGATGGACAGGTTGATGCCGCGAGTGACCGCTGCAAGACAGGCATGCACCGCCGTCGGCGCGTGTCGTTCGATACGTACCGCCAACTCCAACGCGGCGGCGAGCAACTCGGCCGCCGGGACAACGCGGTTGACCAAGCCCATTTCGTGCGCGCGGTGGGCATCGACGGCATCGCCGGTGAGGATCATCTCCAGGGCACGTTTGCGACCGATATGACGCGGCAGTCGTTGCGATCCCCCGAAAGGCGGCGGAAAGCCCAACGAGATCTCGGGTTTGGCGAAGGTTGCGTGGTCGGCAGCGACCGCGAGGTGCGCGGCTTCCACGATTTCGCATCCGCCGCCGTAGGCAAGGCCGTTGACCGCGGCGATGATCGGTTTCGGGAACTGTTCGATGCGCCGGGTCAGCCCTTGTCCACGGGTCACGATGTCCTGCAACGCGGGCACGGTACCGACGTCGATGCTCTGCGCCAAGCACACGATGTCGGCGCCGGCACTGAAGGCCCGATCCCCCGATCCCATAAGGACGATCGAGCGGATCGACTCGTCGGTGGTGGCGCCGTCCAGCCACGCCGACAACTCGTCGATGGTGGTGTAATCGAGTGCATTGAGTTTGTCCGGCCGGTCGATCGTGACCACGGCTGTCGATTCCGCTTGGTGCACTTGGATACTCATCAGCGTTCCTTCTTGTGGAGGTCGTGAAACACGGGTCGGCGCACAGGTCACAGGGACAGGGTGTGGCAGGCCGGGCTGTAACGCTGGGTCTCCTGAAACTTGCGGCGCATCCGGTGCAGGACGTGCCACGGCGTGCGCGCGATGTCGTAGGCGAGCTCGCGAGCCCGATCGAGGACCGGGCGGTCGCGGACGACCTCGGTCAGCAACCCGACGGCGAGGGCTTCCTCGGCGTCGACGGTCCTGCCGGTCAGGACGAGTTCCCGTGCGCGGGTGGAGCCCACGCATTCGGCCAGCGGACCGTAGACGACGGGGAACCTGCGGCGCTCGGGATGGGAGAACGTCGTGCGGTCGGTGCCGAGCCGGATGTCGGCGAGCACCGCCAGATCCGCTCCCCCGGCGACGGCCGGTCCGTCGAGTGCGGCGATCACCGGCACCGGGTGCGCCGCGACGGCGACATTCATCCGATCGGAGGAGGCCCACAGGCTGTCCTCGTCGATACGGTCGAATTCGGTGAGGTCGAAGCCAGCGCAGAAGACGTCTCCGCGGCCGGTCAGGATCACCACACGGGCATCGCCGGCCAGGGCTTCGAAGGCGTGGGCGAGCTCGAGTCGCATCGCGTGCGACAGGGCGTTCTTCTTCTGCGGACGGTTCAGCGTCACGACGGCCACACCGTGCTCGTCGACCGCCGTGGTGTCCACCTCGACAAGAGGATTGCTCATCGCTTGCTCCTTCGTGGTCAGGGGCGGGGCACCCCGATGGGATTGGGCAGAGGGACGGCCCCGGTGTCGAACAGACGCCGGCTGATCGGGGCGGCGACAGCGATGATCTCCTCGATCCCGGTCTGGCCGAGAGCCGTCACCGGGTCGGCGGCCAGGAAGTCGGTGCGGTCCTCGATGCTGCGCCGCAGCGCTCCCCCGCTCTTGGTCAGCCGACCGCCGACATCGATCAGGCCGCGGGCCCGCAAGCGACGCTCCGAGCTCTCCCATTCCTCGTCGCTCCAGCCGCGGTTGGGTTGCATGATCTCGCGGGTGACCGTACCGGTCGCCGCGTGTGCGACGACCGCGTCGATACCGCGCAGACCGGCGTGCACACAGGCGATGACGTGCCCGTCCCCGCGGTGTTCACGCAAGACGGTGGCAGCCAGCCACAGTTGGGCGACGACATCGTCGGGGCGAGGAACCCTCGACCACCCCGCCGCCAACGGACGTCCCGCGAAATGACAACCGTCCACGGCTATTTCGAGAAGGGAAGCCAGTGCCTCGAGGTCCCGTCGAGGCACCTCCCGCAGAGGGTCGGCAAGGACGAGACGCGCGGTGGCAAGCCGAGCGTCCAACACCCTCTCGGGATCGGCGCACGCCCAGGCTTCGGGTAGCGCCCGGGCGACACGTCGGGCCGGGAAGCTGAAGAACATCGATTCGACGGGGGCGGCGGTCATCGCGCCGAGCGGGGCGGCGCGGCCGGCGAAATATCCCATCCAGTAGCCGCTCATGCCGAGGTCGAGAGAGATCCGGCGGTGGTGCGGGGAGAAGTAGGGTGCCGCGTGCAGCGGTTCGATCGCTTCCCACAGGCGCCGGGCCAGGGTCGCTGCCAGTTCTGCCATCCTCGTCCCTCCGGTCGTTGGTCGTGCAGTGATCAGCATCGTGGTTGCGACACCGCGCGGACAGTGCCATTTTTGTCGAGTGGACCAGGACACTGTGTGGTGGACGACCGTCGTCTTCGGCCCGGACGATCACACCGATCTCCCCCGCTACCAGTGGATCGTCGCCGCGATCGAACAAGCGATCGACGCCCGTACCGTCACCTACGGTCAGCGCCTGCCCGCCGAACGCACCCTCGCCGCGGCACTGTGCGTCAGCCGCGGGACGGTGGTCCGCGCGTTCGAAGAACTCACCGAACGTGGTGTGGTCGAACGCATCCACGGGTCGGGCACCTTCGTCCGTCCCCGCCCCGGCACCCCACGCCCGATCATCCGGCACATCGATTCGCCGACAGAGGACATCGGCGACGTCATCGACCTGTCCGAGCCGGCCCCGGCCGATGCGTCGCATCTGCCGGTCATCGACTGGGGTTTCGATCCGACGCTCTGCAATGCAGGTGTTCCTGCCCGGGGCCTTCCGATCCTGCGGCACGCACTGGCAACACATCTCACGTGCCTGGGTCTGCCGACCGAGGCGGATCAGATCCTCGTGACCACCGGCGCTGCGGAAGCACTCGACCTCGTTCTCCGCGCGACCTCGGCCGCGAAACGACCGGCCGTGGTCGGGGCGCCGCTGTGGCCGGCGCTGCGGTCGGTCGTCGCCGAACACACTGCAACGTCGCTGTGTCTGCATCCGGACGCCGGAGGCATCGACCCGGCCGCCGTCCGGCGCGCGCTGCGCCGCACCCGCGCCGCGATCGTCTTCGCCGATGTGGTCGAGTCCGGGCCGAGCGGGCGGAGTACGGCATCATCGCGGTTGCCGCGCATCGCCGCGGCGATCGAGGACCACACCGCCCTCGCCATCGAGGACCTGTCCTTCCTTCCTCTCGCCGCCACCCGCGACCCGCAGGCGCGGCCGCTGGCGGCACTGTCGGCGCGGGTCACCGCGATCGGGGACCTGGATCGGGTGTTCTGGGCCGGATGCGGCATCGGCTGGGTCCGGACATCGGCGCCGGACGCTTCGCTGATCACGGCGTCGCCGCGCATCCCGGCCCCGGCGGTGAGCGCGCAGGTGCACGCCGCGCGACTGCTCGACGCGGCGAGCCCCCAATGGTTCGCCGACCGCTACACCCAACTCGCCCAGCAGGCGGCGCATCTGCGCGCCGCGCTGGCGGAACTGGTACCCAGTTGGACGGTGGAGCCGGCGACCACCGGAGACGGGCTGTGGATCCGGCTACCGGTGGTCGATGCGTCGACCTTCGCGCATGTCGCGGCGCGTGGCGGGGTCCGGGTGGCTGTCGGGCGGGACTGTGTCACCGACGGTGGTCTGCGGGAGTACATCCGGCTCTCGGCCGCCGCGGACACCACCGTCCTGGACACCGCGGTGGATCGGCTCGTCGAGGCGTGGGCGACCTACACCCGGCGGCTGGCGGCAAGCGTGTAAGCCTTATGGAACCGGGGCGCCTCTCCTTTGAGATTCAGTCGGCAAACACCGCCCCACTCAGCCATCGTCGAACAGCACGGTCGCTACCAGGAGATATGGAGCAACGTTCGATCGGATCCCACCCCTCGTTGACATGGTTGACGAATCTGAGAACACTCGAGTTGACACAGTTGACCCCGCGGGGAGGATCCGGCATGAACACCCTGGCCGAACAGGAACGCAAGCTCATGGACCTTCTCACCCGCCGCGTCCACAAGACGTTCGCCGACGCCCGCGCAGCCGGCATCCCCGCCGACGTCTTCGACGACGTCGAATCGATCGCCGACTCGATGGCCGCGGCACTGCCCACCAGCGGTGCCTACGACCAACTCGTGGGCCCCTTCTACGACACCGCCGGCCTGACACGGTGGCGGGGCGTGAGCCGCCAAGCAGTCAACAAAGCCGTCGCCGCCGACACCGTGATCGCCTGCCGGCTCGCCGACGGCCAATGGGTCTATCCCACCTGGCAGTTCACGACCTCCGGAACGGTGCATCCGCACCTGATCACGCTGTGGAAGACCCTGCGCGCCGCCGCCGACCCGTGGACCTGCGCGGTATGGCTGCGCAGCCCGCAACCCGCACTCGACGACCGCAGCGCCGCCGACTGGATCACCGACGGCCACCCCCTCGACACAGCCCTGGCGCTGGCTGATGCCGACGTGCAGCGGTGGGCCGCGTGAGCCGCGACGCTGTCGCCCTCCGCCCCCCGGCCCGGCCCCTGCACCAGTTCCCCGGCTGCGACCTCACTCCGGCGCAGCCACTGCACCGCGGGCACCAGGCAACGAACGGCCCATGGTGGTTCGCCTCCTCCGGCGGCGGCCGCTTCGATCTGACCCCACCCCGCGGCACCTGCTACCTCGCGTTCGACGAACCCACCGCGATCCGGGAAACCGTCGGGGAGACACTGGCAACGACAGGGGTGATCAGTGAGGAGTTCGCCGCCGACCGCCGCCTGTCGACCCTGGTCGTGCCACACGATCATCGCCTCGCCGACACCTGCGCGGAGGAGGCCGCGGACTTCGGCCTGACCCGAGAGCTCTCGTCCATGACCCCGTACGCGATACCGCAGGAATGGGCCGCCGCGTTCGATGCCCACTTCGCCGGGTTGCGGTACCAGACCCGATTCGCCACCGGGCCGAACCCGAACGCGGTCGCCCTGTTCGGTGAGGCGGGCGAGGCCGACTGGCCGACCGACCTCAGCCCCGAACCGTTCGCAGTAGCTGCCCGTCGGTGCGGCTTTACCGTTGCCGGCCCGCCACGGTCGGTGCGGATCGTCTCACCGCCCGGGAACTGACAGGCCGGCCCGTCACCATCGGCAGCGCATCAACGCCCGCAAAGTTCCGTCGCTCTCGTGCCCAGACTCGGGACATGGTCTCCACGCCCACCGCACTGCCCCGATGCTGACCAACCTCGGACCCCACCGAGCGGCAACCGGGCGTTCAAGATGACGGGATGACCAACGCGCCCCCACCATGGTCGACGGGCAACGCCGACGAGCCACACCGGCAACGACATCACCCGACCTATCCCTGAACTCCCCGAACCGCGTTCAGCGGTAAACGAGAGCACTTCCCCGACCGGCTGCCGCAGCACCTCGAGTACTTCCTCAGGCGTCGCGTAGAAGAACTCACGCCGAGGATTGACTCTGTTGACCCGCCGCTCGGCGAACGCTTTCGTGCAGTTCGGCTCCGACCGTCACCGCGTCCTCAGAGAAGAACAAGGCGTGCACATCGAACCGGAACGGCACCGGCGCGTCACCGAGTTCACGCACCCGGTCCATCGGACGAGCCGGCGTGTCATGCCGATCGTGACCATGGTGATCCCGAAGGCACCCATGTTGGAGATGACGTAGACGTACCCGGCTCGGATGTTCGCCGCCCGATAGTCGACATCATCGAGTGCGCGCTGGACCTCGGCGAGTGTGGTCCGCAGGCGTTCGGCGGCAGCGCTGTCGCCGTTGGCCTCCCCTGTTGCCAGTGCCGACCGGTAGTGCGCCAGTTCCTTGTCCAACTTTGCGTTCGGCAGCCAGTTCCTGCTCGGCCTTGCGCTGCTCGCGCAGTTCCTCGCGGCGGGCGCGTTCGGCTTCGTTCTCCTCCTGTACCTTCTGATGCACGACGAGATGTTCAGTGGCGGGTGGGCAGGGTCTTCCCCGCGGACCGTTGCGGCGCGACCAACTCGACGCCGATGCAAATGCCCGGCGTGCAGCCTCCGGAGCGCAGCACCCCGTCAGTCGTCGTGGCCGGAGGCATAGTTGACGACGCCATTGTGCTTGGTGGTCGTCGACTCGACGTGCGTGCCGGTGGTGTAGTCGTCGACGAACA
>NZ_JADZGH010000163.1:3189-9493 GCF_015865005.1 Rhodococcus sp. CX | reverse complement strand
TCCGGCGACGGCGCCGCCCCCGGTGGGCTCGCGCCCGTCATCGACGTCACCGAGGCCACGTTCGAGGCCGAGGTGCTGCAGCGTTCCATGCAGGTCCCGGTCATCGTGGATCTGTGGGCGACCTGGTGCCAGCCGTGCAAGCAGCTGTCCCCGGTCCTCGAGAAGCTCGCGCACGAGGGCGGCGGCACCTGGGTGCTCGCGAAGGTGGACGTCGACGCCAACCCGCGCATCGCCCAGGCGTTCGGCGTCCAATCGGTGCCGACGGTCGTCGCGATCGCCGCCGGCCAGCCGCTCGCCGACTTCCAGGGGGTGCAGCCCGAGTCGGCGCTGCGTGAATGGATCGGCGCGATCCAGAACGCGGTTGCCGGGAAGCTGTCGGGTCCGCCGACGGGCGAACCGCAGGAGACCCCGCCCGACCCGCGGTTCGTCGCGGCGGAGCAGGCGCTCGACGCCGGCGACCTGGCCGGTGCCGAAGCCGCCTACAACCTGATCCTCAATTCCGAGCCCAACAACACCGAGGCGCTCGCCGCGGTGCGCCAGGTGCGGTTCCTCGCGCGCGCCCAGGAGGTGCCCGCCGACGCGATCGAGCGTGCCGACGCCGCGCCGGCCGACCTGGACGCCCAGCTCGCCGCCGCCGACGCCGAGCTGTTCGCGCAGGACCCGGAGAAGGCCTTCGCCCGGCTGATCGCATTCGTCGCCCGCAGCGCCGGGGACGAGAAGACGGCCGCGCGCACCCGGCTGCTGGAGCTGTTCGAGCTCTTCGATCCCGCCGAGCCGTTCGTCGTCGCCGCGCGACGGAAGCTGGCGTCCGCGCTGTACTGAACACCGGCACTCAGGCGAACGGCCTGGCCACGGCACTGCCGTGGCCAGGCCGTTCGCCTGTTGTCACTGCCGTCAGTGGTAGCGGCCGGTGCAGCCCGCCTCACCGCGGAGCACACCGGTGCGGAAGGCGTCGACGCGGGCGAAGCCGCTGGGAATGGTGTTGCCGTTGACGTCGCTCGCGGCGAGACCGTCGCTGAGCAGACCGGACACGGCCTCGTCGAGATCCCCGGGTGACAACCACACCAGGTCCTCGTCCGGGTTGTTCGTCAGGTCGGTGTTCGTCGGGCTCAGCGCGGCACTGATCGCGCCGGCCAGGCACGCCGTCCGCAGCGCGGTCTGCGGGTCGGTCAACGAGGCCCCGGCCTCCCGCTGCACCGCGAGCGCGTATCGCGAGGCGAGCAGCACATAGGCGTTGTAGTCGCCGCGGACGTCCGCCTCGAACGGACCCGACCCGGATTCGGGAGCAGCCCCGCGTTCGGCGAGCTCCTCCAGATCGACGCCGATCGTGTTCGTCGCCGGGCAGTAGGACACCGGTGCGGTCGCCTTTGCGTCGGGGCAGCCGAGATCGGAACCGGACAGATCCAGCTCGGGCGGCGACGACAAATCGAACACGTAGTCGAACGAGCGCAGAATCTGCTGGACGGAGTCGGCGGTGACGGGAAGCTCCCCGTCGTCGCTGCTGTCGAAGAACTGCGGAAGATCGGCGCGGCGGGACTCGATCTCGGCGGCGTCGATGCGGGTGCAGGAGCGGGCGCCGTCGGAGAACCCGATCTGCATGGCGGTGACGCGCTCGAACGCCGAACCGTGAACGGCATCGGGATCGTTGGGATCGATGTCGCGGAACAGCACCATCGACGCGAGCACCGAGTTGAGCCCGTCCGAGGTGTTGAGCTGGAAGTGCTCCGCGTTGCCCTCGGCGACGTGGCGGATGAACGCGCCGGCGAAACAGTCCGCCTGCTGCTCGAACACGATGCCCGGGTCGTCGTCGGAGACGATGCCGGACTTGTACTGGATGGCGTGCCCGTACTCGTGGGCCAGCACCATCACCACCGACATCGGACCGAACGTGTCGATCAGTTCGGGCAGCAGGAACTCCCGGTCCCAGCCGATCACGTCGTCGCCGGCGCAGTACGCGGCATTGATGAAGTCGAAGGTGGATTCGCCACAGAAATCGGGTCCGCGCCGTTCGGACGGATCCCAGGACAGCAGCGTCGAGACGGGTTCGAACGACCCCTTCGCGATCGACCCGAAGGTGCGTTCCCAGTACGCCTCGATGTCGGTGATCGCGTTGCCCACCAGGGCGTCGACCTCGCCGCCGTCGCCGTTAACGATGGTGACCTCCGCGTCCGGAACCCCACCTCGGGGACCGGACGGGCCGGACGACACGGGCAGACCGGCGACGGTGAAGGGGTTGTCGTAGATCGAGACGGCAGTGCCCTCGACCTTGCCCGCACACCCCGCCAGCAGGGCAGTCGCCAGCGCTCCGAGCGCCAACCGCGCAGCCCAGCCCGTCCTTGTCACGATCGCTCCTGTCGTCGGAGGACCGCGGTCACCGGTGCAGTGCCAGCCAGATCGCACCGTGGGCGGGCAGGGTCACCCGAGCCGATGCCGGGCGCCCGTGCCAGGAGTGCGCCGTCGCCGTCACGGCACCGAGATTTCCGGTCCCGTTGCCGCAGTAGGCGGTCGCATCCGTGTTGAGGATTTCCACCCACCGACCCGTTTCGGGTAATCCGACACGATAGTCGGCGTGAGTGCTCCCGGAAAAGTTGTACAGGCACGCGACGATCGAGCCGTCGCTGCCGTACCGGAGGAAACTGAGCACGTTGTTCACCGCGTCGTTCGCGTCGATCCACGAGTACCCGCCGGGGGAGG
The DNA here is from genome assembly GCF_015865005.1 of Rhodococcus sp. CX. Taxonomy (NCBI): domain Bacteria; kingdom Bacillati; phylum Actinomycetota; class Actinomycetes; order Mycobacteriales; family Nocardiaceae; genus Rhodococcus; species Rhodococcus sp. CX. The sequence continues at coordinate 6,799 of NZ_JADZGH010000163.1, read as the reverse complement.
TGTCCAGCGTCCACAGCGCGGGATGGTCGCGATAGGTGCGGTTGAGGTCGCCGACCAGTTGCCGGATCCCGCCGTGCAGAGCACCGGTGTGTTCGTCGTCGAGCTGCCACCAGTCCAGGCCCCGTTCCTCCGACCACTCCGCGACCTGCCCGAATTCCTGCCCCATGAACAGCAACTGCTTGCCTGGGTGCGCCCACATGTACGCCAGCAGGGTGCGCAGTCCCGCTGCCTTCGTGAAGTCGTCGCCGGGTAGCCGGGTCCACAGCGTGCCCTTGCCGTGTACGACCTCGTCGTGGCTGATCGGCAGCATGAAGTTCTCGCTCCACGCGTACATCAGCGAGAAGGTGATCTCGTGATGGTGGTAGGTGCGGTGCACGGGATCGCGGGAGACGAAGCCGAGCGTGTCGTGCATCCAGCCCATGTTCCACTTCATGTCGAACCCGAGCCCGCCCACGTTGGTCGGGCGCGTCACCCCGGGCCACGCCGTGGACTCCTCGGCGATGGTGACCACACCCGGATGCAGCTTGTGCACGGTGCCGTTGAGTTCCTGCAGGAATGCCACCGCCTCCAGGTTCTCGCGACCGCCGTGGATGTTCGGGGTCCAGCCACCGTGCGGCCGCGAGTAGTCCAGGTACAGCATCGACGCGACCGCGTCGACCCGCAGGCCGTCGATGTGGAACTCCTCGACCCAGTAGAGGGCATTGGCCACCAGGAAGTTGCGGACCTCGCGCCGGCCGTAGTCGAACACGTAGGTGCCCCAGTCGAGCTGCTCGCCGCGCGTGGGATCGGGATGCTCGTACAGCGGGCTCCCGTCGAACCGGGCGAGCGCCCAGTCGTCCTTCGGGAAATGGGCGGGAACCCAGTCCATGATCACGCCGATCCCGGCCCGGTGCAGCCGGTCGACGAACTCGCGGAACTCGTCCGGCGTGCCGAACCGGGAGGTCGGGGCGTAGTACGACGTGACCTGGTAACCCCAGGAGCCACCGAAGGGATGCTCGGCGACGGGGAGCAGCTCGACGTGGGTGAACCCCGTCTCGGTCACGTACTCGGCGAGCTGGTCGGCCAGTTCGAGGTAGCCCAGGCCCGGCCGCCAGGATCCGAGATGCACCTCGTAGACGCTCATCGGTTCCTGCCACGGCTGGGAGCCTGCCCGCGCTTCGAGCCACTCGTCGTCTTGCCAGGTGTGCCGCGACGTCGTCACCACCGACGCGGTCGCGGGCGGGACCTCGGCCGCGTAGGCCATCGGATCCGCCTTCTCGCGCACCGAGCCGTCGCGACCGTGCACCCGGAACTTGTACAGGGCGCCGGGGTGGACGTCGGGGACGAACAGTTCCCACACGCCGCTCGACCCGAGCACCCGCATCGGTGCGGTCCGTCCGCCCCACATGTCGAAGTCGCCGGTCACCGTCACCCCGCGCGCCCCGGGCGCCCACACCGCGAAGGACGTGCCGGTGACCGTGCCGTCCGGGGTGTCGTACGAGCGGGGGTGCGCGCCGAGGATCTCCCACAGCCGTTCGTGGCGGCCCTCCGCGAACAGGTGCAGATCGAGTTCGCCGAGCGTCGGGAGAAACCGGTAACCGTCGGCGACGACGACGGTGTGGTCGAACGGATAGGTCACCACCAGCCGGTAGTCGGCCGGATCGTGCACCGGAACGAGCGCGCTGAACACGTCGGACCCGACCGGCTCGAGCGGGTGGTCGACGCCGCCGATGCGGACCGCGACCTTCTCCGCGCCGGGACGCAGCGTGCGGATCAAGGTGCCCTCCGCGTGCGGGTGCGCCCCGAGAATCGAATGCGGGTCGTGATGTTCACCGGCGGCGAGGCGCGCCAGATCCTCGGGTGCCGGTGCGTGCCGGCGGGTCGAGACGGCGGGGGAGTCCGCTCGGTTCGGGGTGGAACCTTTCTCCGGGGTCACGGCTACCTCCTGTAGGCGAGGGTGGTGCGCGCAGGCACCCCGATCGGGGGCAACACGAGAATGTGGGCGACGGCCCGCCACGGCTCGAGTCGCACGAAATTCGCCTGGCCCCAGTGGTATTCCTCCCCGCTGACCTCGTCGTGGACGGTGAGGTGTTCGTGCCAGTCCCGTCCGATCGCCGGCATGTCCAGCCACAGAGTGCCCTGTTCGGCGGCGTACGGATCGAGGTTGACGACGGTGAGCACCGCGTCTCCCGTCGTCGGATCGAACTTCGAGTAGGCGATCAGCGCGTCGTTGTCGATGTGGTGGAAATGAATGTTGCGCAGCTGCTGCAGCGCCGGATGCGCTCGGCGGATCCGGTTCAGCGCCGCGATCCACGGTTCCAGCGATTCACCGCGGCGGCGTGCCTCCTCGAACCGTCGGGGCCGCAGCTGGTACTTCTCCGAATCCAGGTACTCCTCGCTGCCCGGTCGCAGCGCGACGTGCTCGTACAGCTCGTACCCGGAGTACATCCCCCACGTCGGGGCGAGGGTCGCGGCCAGGGCCGCGCGCAGCGCGAACATCCCGGGGCCGCCGCGCTGCAGCGTCTCGTGCAGGATGTCCGGGGTGTTCACGAACAGGTTCGGCCGGGCCTCGTCCGCCTTCGCGGCCAGTTCCTGCCCGAACTCGGTGAGTTCCCACTTGGTTTCCCGCCACGTGAAGTACGTGTAGGACTGGGTGAATCCGCGGCGGGCCAGCCCGTACATGCGGGCGGGCCGGGTGAATGCCTCGGACAGGAACAGTACGTCGGGATCGGTGCGCTTGACCTCGGCGATCAGCCATTCCCAGAAGTCCGGGGGCTTGGTGTGCGGGTTGTCGACCCGGAAGATCTTCACCCCGCGGTCGACCCAGTGCCGCACCACGCGCAGCACCTCCGCATAGATGCCGTCGCGGTCGTTGTCGAAGTTGACCGGGTAGATGTCCTGGTACTTCTTCGGCGGGTTCTCCGCGTAGGCGATGGTGCCGTCCGGCAGCACCGTGAACCACTCGGGATGCTCCGCCGCCCACGGATGGTCGGGCGCGCACTGCAAAGCCAGGTCCAATGCCACTTCGAGGCCGAGTTCGGCTGCGCGGGAGACGAAGTCGCGGAAGTCCCGATCGGTGCCCAGTTCCGGGTGGATCGCGTCGTGGCCACCCTCGTCGGATCCGATGGCCCACGGCGAACCCACGTCCCCGGGGCCGGCGACGAGGCTGTTGTTCGGTCCCTTGCGGTTGATCTTGCCGATCGGATGGATCGGAGGCAGATATACCACGTCGAAGCCCATCGCCGCGATCCGCGGCAGATCCGCGGCGGCGGTCGCGAACGTGCCGTGCCGCGGGGTGCCGTCCTCGTTCCAGCCGCCCGTCGACCGCGGGAAGAACTCGTACCAGGAGCCGAACAGGGCGCGTCGGCGGTCCGCGAGCGCGGTGTACGCCCGCCCGCGGGTGACCAGCTCGCGCAGCGGATGCGCGCGCAGGATCTCGGTGATGTCCGCGGCGAAGGCCGGCGCCACCCGTTCCGCGAGCGCCCGCGGCGACCGGAGCGCCGCGGCGACGGCGAGCAGCGTGGGCCGGTTGCCGCGCGGCACCGTCTTCGCGGCCTTCTCGAACAACGCGGCGCCGATCTCGAGGTCGTTCGCGAGGTCCTCGGCGCCCTGACCGGCGGAGATCTTCGCA
>NZ_JADZGH010000163.1:0-3179 GCF_015865005.1 Rhodococcus sp. CX | reverse complement strand
CACGCGGTAGTTCCACGTACCCGGGCTGGTCGGGGTGAACGTCGCGTGGAAGGTGTCGGGCATCGTCCCGGGCACCATCGGGATGCGGACGAGCCTGCCCTCGGTCTCCGGATCGGTCCCCGGTCCGCGCACGGCGAGTGTCGCGGCGACCGCGTCGTGCCCCTCCCGCCACACCACCGCGGACACCGGCACGACTTCGCCGACGACGGCCTTGACCGGATAGCGTCCACCCGCGATCTGGGGCTGGACGTCGTCGATGGCGAGACGACCTGTCACATGTACTCCGTTCCGTGTCGGGCCGGTGGGGAACCGGACGCGAACCGCGCGGTGGGTTCGCACTCAACCGTAATCGAGGTGCGGATTCAGGGCCGACCATGCGGCCGGTTTGCCTGTCCCGCGCGGGAATCCGCGGGGCGCTCACCGGCCCGCCCGGCGGCGGTTCGGCACCCGGACGGACGTCACAGCCCGTTGCCTCGCGAAACGCCGGAAACTCGGTAGTCTTCGCGGGGTGAAAGCCTTGCGTCGGTTCACCGTACGAGCCCACCTTCCTGAGCGGCTGGCCGCGCTCGAAAGACTGTCCGCCAACCTGCGGTGGTCCTGGCATCCGCCGACCCAGGACCTGTTCGCCACCGTCGGCCCGGCCCTGTGGGAACTCGTGGGGCACGACCCGGTCCGGCTGCTCGGCGAGGTGCCGCCGTCGCGGCTCGACGAACTCGCCGCCGACCCCGACTTCGTGCAGCGGCTCGATGCCGCCGCCGCGGACCTCGACGAGTACCTGGCCCGGCCGCGCTGGTACCAGCAACAGCAGGCCCGCGGCAAGGACATGCCGACGGGGATCGCCTACTTCTCCATGGAATTCGGTGTCAGCGAGGTCCTGCCCAACTATTCCGGTGGCCTCGGCATCCTCGCCGGTGACCACCTCAAGGCGGCCTCCGACCTCGGGCTGCCGCTCGTCGGTATCGGACTGCTGTACCGCTCCGGCTACTTCCGGCAGTCCCTGACCGCCGACGGCTGGCAGAGCGAGCACTACCCGGCCTACGACCCGCAGGGTCTGCCGCTGCGGCTGCTCACCGAATCCGACGGCAGTCCCGCACTGGTCACCGTCACCGTGCCCGGGAACCGCGAGCTGGCCGCGCGCGTGTGGATCGCACAGATCGGGCGGGTGCCGCTGCTGCTGCTCGACTCCGACATCGCCGCCAACGACGAGGAACTGCGCGGTGTCACCGACCGCCTCTACGGCGGCGACCAGGACCACCGCATCAAGCAGGAGATCCTCGCCGGCATCGGCGGCGTGCGGGCCGTGCGCGCCTACACCCGCATCCACGGGCTGCCCGACCCCGAGGTCTTCCATATGAACGAGGGCCACGCCGGTTTCTCGGGCGCCGAGCGCATCCGCGAACTGGTCACCACCACGGGCCTCGACTTCGACGAAGCACTCTCGGCCGTGCGCGCCGGAACCGTCTTCACCACCCACACCCCGGTCCCCGCCGGCATCGACCGGTTCCCGATCGACCTGGTGCGGCACTACTTCTCCGGACCGAACGGGGAGAACGAGTCGTCGCTGCTGCCCGGCCTGACCGTCGACCGGATCCTCGCGCTCGGCCGTGAATCCGACCCGCACGTGTTCAACATGGCGCACCTGGGTCTGCGGCTCGGTCAGCGCAGCAACGGCGTCTCCGCGCTGCACGGCCGCGTCAGCCGCGGCATGTTCGACGGGCTGTGGCCCGGCTTCGACGCCGACGAGGTGCCGATCGGCTCGGTCACCAACGGTGTGCACGCCCCCACCTGGGCCGCCCGCGAATGGATCGCCCTGGCGAACCGGCTCGCCGGTCCCGACCGGGTCGAGGAGGCCCGCGGCTGGGAACTGCTGCAGACCGTTCCGTCGCAGGAACTGTGGGACACCCGCAACACGCTGCGCGGGCAGCTCGTCGCGGAGGTGCGGCGACGGCTGCGCGCGTCCTGGATCGAACGCGGCGCCACCGCCGCCGAACTCGGCTGGGTCGACGAAGTGTTCGACCCGAACGTGCTCACCGTGGGCTTCGCGCGGCGCGTGCCGACCTACAAGCGGCTCACGCTCATGCTGCGCGACGAGAACCGGCTGCGGTCGCTGCTCCTCGACGAGGACCGGCCCCTGCAACTCGTCGTCGCCGGCAAGAGCCATCCCGCCGACGACGGCGGCAAGGCGCTGATCCAGCAGGTCGTGCGGTTCGCGGACCGGCACGACGTGCGGCACCGCATCGTGTTCCTGCCCGACTACGACATGTCGATGGCCCGCTTCCTCTACTGGGGCTGCGACGTGTGGCTCAACAACCCGCTGCGTCCGCTCGAGGCGTGCGGCACCTCCGGGATGAAGTCCGCGCTCAACGGCGGCCTCAACCTGTCCATCCTCGACGGCTGGTGGGACGAGATGTACGACGGGGAGAACGGCTGGGCCATCCCGACCGCAGACGGGGTCGTCGACGAACACCGGCGCGACGACCTCGAGGCCAGCGCCCTGTACGAGCTGCTCGAACGGTCCGTGCTGCCGCGGTTCTACGACCGGGACACCGACGGGGTGCCGACCCGCTGGATCGCGATGGTGCGCCACACCCTCGAGAACCTCGGGCCGAAGGTGCTCGCGTCGCGCATGGTCCGCGACTACGCGGTGCAGTACTACGCCCCGGCCGCCGAGGCGGCCCGCGCGGTCGTCGCCGACGGGTTCACCGGCGCGAAGGCGCTGGCGGACTACCGGCACCGGATCGAGGCGGCGTGGCCGTCGGTGCGGGTCGCACAGGTCGACAGCGACGGGCTGCCCGACAGCGCCGAGATCGGCGCGCGGCTGTCGCTCACCGCGCACGTGCACCTCGGCGGGCTGAACCCCGCGGACGTGCTGGTGCAGGTGGTGATCGGCCGGGTGGGTGTCGACGACACCCTCAGCGACATCACGACCACGCCGATGCGGCACAGCGGCACCGACGGTGCCGGCGACGTCTTCGAGGCGGAGGTCGCGCTGCCGCTCGCCGGCGCCGTCGGATACACCGTGCGGGTGCTGCCGCAGCACGAACTGCTCGCCACGCCCGCCGAACTCGGGCTGGTCGTGCTGCCGTAGGCCGGGTGCGGCCCGGCAGCGGCAGGCCGACCCGATGCGGTCAGTCCCGGAGCCGGGTCAGGGCCTTGCGCACGATCGCCGGGTCGGTGGT
>NZ_JADZGH010000162.1:71333-75010 GCF_015865005.1 Rhodococcus sp. CX | reverse complement strand
TGCCTTTCCCCATCGGTCCCGGCGCGGGGACTCTGGACCGCAGAGCCACCGGATCGAGGAGTGCCCGTGAGCAGATTCACCGACGAGATGTACGCGACGGCGGAGAGCGCACGCCGTGGGCTGATCACCGGGGAGCCGGACGAGCCGCTGCGGCAGACCTGGGGCGAGATCCACCGGCAGGCCCGCTGCATGGCCGGGGCGCTGGCCGCGGCCGGTATCGGGCACGGTGCCGCCGTCGGTGTGCTGGCAGGCAATCCCGTCGACATCGCCCCGGTGTGTCAGGCCGTCTGGATGCGGGGCGGCAGCGTCACCATGCTGCACCAGCCGACGCCGCGCACCGACCTGGCCGCGTGGGCGCGTGACACCGAAACTGTCGTCCACATGATCGACGCGCAGGTGGTGGTGCTCGGGGCGCCGTTCGACGCGGCCGAACCCGTGCTGCGTGAACGCGGCATCCGCGTCGTGACGGTCGCGCAGATGCGGGCGGGTTCGCCGATCGACCCGGTCGACACCGCCGAATCGGATATCGCGTTGCAGCAGTTGACGTCCGGATCGACCGGATCGCCGAAGGCCGTGCTGATCTCGCACGAGAACTTCTATGTCAACGCGTACGCGATGATCGACCGCATCAAGTACTCCCTCGACGACGACGTGATGATCAGCTGGCTGCCACTGTTCCACGACATGGGCATGGTCGGGTTCCTCAGCGTGCCCATGCAGGTCGGCGCGGAGGTCGTGTCGGTGACACCGCTGGAGTTCCTCAAGGCCCCGCTGCTGTGGGCGCAGCTGATCGGCAAGTACCACGGAACAGTCACGGCCGCACCGAATTTCGCGTACTCACTGCTCGCCCGCAAACTCGCGCAGGCACCGGACGGCGTCGTCGACCTGTCGTCGATGCGGTGGATGTGGAACGGCGCCGAACCCGTCGACCCCGACACCATGATCGCGCTGGCCGAGGCCGGTGCGCGTTTCGGGCTGGACCCGATGGCCCTGGCCCCCGTCTACGGCATGGCCGAGACGACCCTGGCGGTGTCGGTCCCGGACCCGGGGCACGGGCAGGTCCTCGACATCGTCGACCCGGATCTGCTCGAAGCCGGCGGCATCGCCGTGCCCACCACCCGGCCGAACGGGCGGCGGCTGGCCACGCTCGGTCATCTCGTCCCCGGGCTCGAGGGGCGGGTCGTCGGGCGCGACGGGCAGGTGCTGCCCCCGCGCGGTGTCGGCATCATCCAGCTGCGCGGCAAGGCCGTGACCTCGGGTTATCTCACCGTGGAGGGGCCGGTCCCGGCGCAGGACGCCGACGGCTGGTTCGACACCGGCGACGTCGGCTACTTCACCGAGGAAGGTCGCGTGGTGGTGTGCGGCCGGGTCAAGGACGTCATCATCATGGGCGGCCGCAACGTGTATCCGACCGACATCGAACGCGCCGCGTGCAGTGTCGACGGGGTGCGGCCCGGGAACGCCGTCGCGATCCGTCTCGACGCCGGCGACAAACGCGAATCCTTCGCGGTCGCAGTCGAAACCAACCGGATCGACGACCCCGCCGAGATTCGCCGCATCGAACACGAGGTGGTGCACGCCGTCGTCGCCGAGGTCGGGGTGCGGCCCCGGACGGTCGCGGTGCTCGGCCCGGGCAGTATCCCGAAGACCTCGTCCGGCAAGCTGCGGCGCGGCAGCTCGGCCGCCCTCCTGGCCCGCTGACCCGTGCGCGTTTCCGGTAGCGCCCGCTACCGGAAACGCGCACGAGGGGCAGCGGTCAGTGGATGCGGTTCTGCGCGCCCTCGAGGCCCAGGCGCAGCAGCAGCTCGACGGCGTCCGCCCCCTCCTCGCAGAACACGTCGAGCTCCTTGCGCTCGGTCGTCGAGAACGGCTTGAGCACGAAATCGGCCGGATCCTGCCGGCCCGGGGGACGGCCGATGCCCATCCGCACCCGCAGGTAGTCCTTCGTACCCAGCGAACTCGACGTCGACCGCAACCCGTTGTGCCCGTTCTCGCCGCCGCCCAGCTTGAGCCGGATGGTGCCGAAATCCAGATCCAGCTCGTCGTGGATCACCACGATGTTCACCGGGTCGACCGAGAAGAACTTCGCCAGTCCCGCGACCGGGCCACCCGACAGGTTCATGTAGGTGCGCGGTTTCGCGATGATCACCTGCCTGCCGTCGAGGCGGGCCTGCACGATGTCCGAGTTGCTGCGCTTGTGCGCGCCGAACGAACCGCCCACGCGCCCGGCGAGCACGTCGGCCACCATGAAACCGATGTTGTGACGGGTCTTCTCGTACTTCGGCCCGGGATTGCCGAGCCCGACGACGAGCGCGGTGTCCTCGCTCACGTTCGTGTGTTCCTTCCCGACCGGTGGCGGTTGCGGCGACCGGTCACACGCGCGCGGCGCGCCATCCCGCGGGGGATGACGCGCCGCAACGAATCATGTGGAGCCGTGGGTGGCTCAGGCCTCCTCGGCCGGAGCCTCGGCCTCGGCGCCCTCGGCCGCTTCGCCCTCGAGGGCCTCGGCGGACGGAGCCACGACGATGTTCACGAGCAGCAGATCGGCCTCGTCCTGCAGCGACGCGCCCTTGGGCAGCTCGACGCCACCGGCGAGGATCTGGGTGCCGGCCTCGGCGCCCTCGATGGAGACCTCGACCTGCTCGGGGATGTGCAGGGCCTCGGCCTCGAGCTTGATGGTGGTGACCTCGTTGACGACGAGGGTGCCGGAAGCGGCCTCACCGGTGATGACCAGCGGCACCTCGACGACGACCTTCTCGCCCTTCTGGACGACCAGCAGGTCGGCGTGCTCGATGTAGTTGCGGATCGGGTGCACGACGACCGACTTGGTCAGCGCCAGCTCCTCGGAACCGTCGACCTCGAGGGTGAGCACGGCGTTGGTGCCGTGGGCGCGCAGCACGGCCGCGAACTCGCGGGCCGGGAGGGCGAGGTGCTTGGGCTCGGTGCCGTGGCCGTACAGCACGGCGGGGACCTGTCCGTCACGGCGGGCACGGCGGGCAGCGCCCTTGCCGAACTCGGTGCGGACGGCGGCTACGAGACGGTTCTCGTCGGACATGATGTAACGGCTCCTACGCTTGTGGCTCTCACTGGGTCGGTCTTCTCGACGATGCGGGACCGGACGCGCGCGGGCCGGGAGCGTGGAACGCTCGAGCGGAGCCGCAGCCGCGTCGATCACGGTGAGCCAGCGATTTCGCGGTTCACCCTCGCCGAGACAACTCGAAGTACTTTACCGGATCGCCGGGGGTAAAGCGAACGGCCCCCATCCCGTCACAGGCTGCGTACCGCGGCGAGGAATCGGTCGACGTCGGCGGGGGAGACGAAGTAGTGCGGTGACGCGCGCACCACCGCGTCGAGTGTCCGCGCGGTCATGTCCAGCAGCGTCGAGCTGCGATGACTGACGGTCACCGTCATCGACTGCTCGGCGAGCGCGTCGCGGACCGCCGTGGGTTCGCGACCGTCCACGGTGAACGAGACGATGCCGCTGCGCGGGTCACCGAGGTCGAGCAGGTAGTCGACCGCAGCCCCGAGACCCAGGCGCGCGGCGACGTCGGCCTCCCACAGTTCGAAGCGGGTGGCGTCGGGTGCGATCTCGTATTCGTCGGCTCCCGACCACCGCGCGCTGTGCAGGTCCAGCACGGCGGGCTCGAGTTCACCGATCAGCCGCGGCCGCACGTAGA
>NZ_JADZGH010000162.1:55622-71250 GCF_015865005.1 Rhodococcus sp. CX | reverse complement strand
GGAATCCGGTGCCGCGCGGGCCGCGCAGCCACTTGCGCCCGGTCGCGGACAGTGCATCCACGTCGAGTTCGGGCACGTTCACCGGGAGTTGCCCGACGGACTGGCACGCGTCGAGCAGCACGAGCGCCCCGACCTTGTGCGCCGCGTCCGCGACCTCCCGCACCGGGTTGATCAGGCCGCCGTTGGTGGGGGCGTGCACGAGCGACACCAGCTTCACGCGCTCGTCGAGCATCGCGGTGAGTGCGTCGACGTCGATGCGCCCGTCGGGGCCGGACGGGATCTGCTCGACGGTCGCGCCGGTGGCGCGGGCGCGCTGCAGGGCGGCGACCGCGTTGGCGGCGTATTCGACGCGGGAGATCAGGATGCGGTCGCCGGGCTGCAGCGGCACCGCGTAGAAGAACGACGTCCACGAGCGGGACGCGCTGTCGGTGAGCGCGACGGACGTGGGATCGACGTCGAGCAGCCGGCCGATCGACGTCTTCACCGCGTCCAGCGCGTCGAGCCGCTCGTTCGCGGCGACGTAGCCGCCGACCTCGGCTTCGCGGCGCAGATGCGCGACGACGGTGTCGAGCACGGGCGTCGGGGGCAGCGACGAACCGGCGCTGTCGAGGAATACGCGGTCGAAGCAGCCCGGGGTGTCCCGGCGAACCCGTTGGAGATCGAGCACGGTGCGACCACCTCTTCCGCGTCCCGTACGGACAGCCCGTACGCCTGGAATGTAACCCCGGACCGCGTGTCGCGGCCGGTGTTCTCACGGCGCTGCGGCAACGGGCGCGTTAGGCTCGTCCCAGTCCTGGCTCGGCGGCGAGAGAGGGTGATCGAGTGGCGACTGCGATCAACACGGCGTACTCGCGCGCTGCCCTCACGTCGCGGGCCGAGGCGGTGGCGCACGTTCGCCGCAGCAGTTTCCGGTTCGGGCCGCCGCGGTTGATCGGGGTGGAGCTGGAATGGCTCACCGCCCGTGCGGACGGCACGGCGGCCCGTCCCGAACTCCGGTCGATCGTCGATTCGCTCGGTTCGCATGCCCCGCGGACGGTGGCTCCGACGTCGTCGGCGCGACCGTTGCCGTCGGGCAGTGTGGTCACCCTCGAACCCGGTGGCCAGGTCGAACTGTCCAGCGTGCCGTGCGCGTCGGCGCGGCAGGTGTGCGACCGTCTCGTCGCGGATGCCCGGATGCTGCGCTCGCTGCTGGCCCGGCGGTCGCTGCTCATGCTCGATTCCGCCGGTGACGGCGTGCGGCCGCCGCACCGGTTGCTGCGCACTCCGCGCTACAGCGCGATGGAACTGCGGTTCGACCGGATCGGACCGATGGGGCGGCTGATGATGAACAGCACCGCCGCAGTGCAGGTCAGTGTCGACGCCGGCGCGGACGACGACGAAGTGCGCCGCCGCTGGCACCTCCTGCACGCGATCGGGCCGGCAATGATCGCCGCGTTCGCGTGTTCGCCTGCGCTCAACGGTGTTCCGGACGGCAGCTGGGTGTCGCAGCGCATGCGGACGTGGCTGAACCTGGACCCCGGACGCACCACCCCGGTGTCCGACCCCGCCGACTATCCGGCGTGGGCGCTCGACGCGCCGCTGCTGTGCGTCCGATCGTCCGGCCCCGACTGGAATGCGCCACCGGACGCGTCGTTCGCGGACTGGCTGGACGGCTCCCTGGACGGGGATCTGGGTCGCCGCCCCACCGTCGACGACCTGGACTATCACCTCACCACGCTGTTTCCGCCGGTGCGGCCGTGCGGGCACTTCGAGGTGCGTTATCTCGATGCCCAACCGGGGGATCTGTGGCAGGTCCCGGTCGCGGCGATCGAGGCGCTGCTGAGATCCCGGGCGGTGATGGACGAGGCGGAGGCGATCGCGGCCCCGGTCGCGGACCGGTGGGAGGAAGCCGCACAGCATGGCCTCGCCAGTCTCGAAATACGTGCTGCGGCAGTCGGTTTGCTGGCGCTAGCGGCGGAGGCGTCGCCGGACATGAGATTCACGGCGGCGCTCGATGCCGCGGCGGTCCGGTGCTGCCGCGGTCGCGGACCGGAGGATCAGAGCCGGTGAGCGCGCTGCGGGCACAGGTGATGAGGGATCTCGCCCGCGCCCGTGTCCGCACGGCTGCGCTGACCGACCTCGACGACGCGGAACTGACGGCGCAGCATTCGCCGCTGATGAGCCCGCTCGTCTGGGACCTCGCGCACATCGCGAACCAGGAGGAACGCTGGCTGCTGCGCGAGGCCGCCGGACTGGAGGCCGAGCGTCCCGACATCGACGACCTGTACGACGCGTTCCGTCATCCGCGGGCAACCCGGAACGGTCTACCGCTGCTCGATCCCGCACAGGCCCGCCGGTACGCCGACGACGTGCGGGCGCGGGTGACGGAATCGTTGGAGAAGTGTGAATTCGACACCGACCTCACCCGCGACGGATTCGTCTACTCGATGATCGCGCAGCACGAACAGCAGCACGACGAGACGATGCTCGCGACCCACCAGTTGCGTTCGGGCCCACCGGTGTTGTTCGCCCCGGAGGCGCCGCGCACCGGACATCCGGTCGAGGCGGACGAGATCACGGTCCCGGCTTGCGAAGTCGAGATCGGGACGTCCATCGATCCGGCAGCACTCGACAACGAACGGCCCGCGCACCGCGTGCACGTGCCTGCGTTCCGCATCGACACCTTCCCCGTCACCAACGGCCGCTATCTCGAGTTCATGGCCGACGGCGGATACGACCGCCCGGAGCTGTGGAGCGAAACCGGCTGGGAGCACCGGCTCCGCGCGGGTCTCGAGGCCCCGCAGTTCTGGACGCGGCAGCACGACGGCACGTGGTGGCGCCGCCGATTCGGGGTCATGGTGCCGGTGCATCCCGACGAACCGGTCGTCCACGTGTGTTTCCACGAGGCCGACGCCTACGCACGGTGGGCCGGGAAGCGGCTGCCCACGGAGGTGGAGTGGGAGACGGCCGCGCGATGGAACCCTGTGGAGCAGCGCAGCACCCGATACCCGTGGGGCGACGTCGATCCCGGCCCCGAGCATGCGAACCTCGGGCAGCGTCACCTCGGGCCCGCGGTCGTCGGCGCGTATCCGGCGGGGGCGTCGCCGCTCGGGGTGCAGCAACTGATCGGTGACGTGTGGGAGTGGACGTCGTCGGGTTTCGAACCCTATCCGGGGTTCGTGGCGTTCCCGTACCGCGAGTACTCCGAGGTGTTCTTCGGCGGCGACTACCGGGTTCTGCGCGGTGGTTCGTTCGGTACGGACGCGGTCGCGTGCCGCGGGACCTTCCGCAACTGGGACCATCCGATCCGTCGCCAGATCTTCTCCGGATTCCGTTGTGCCCGAGATGTTCCCGACACTCCGGACGTCGCGGATGTGTAGGCATCTGGGCTACCTCGGCCCGGTGCGCACGGCCCGGTCGCTGATCACCTACGGTCCGCACTCGCTGTTCCGCCAGTCGTGGGCGCCGAAGGACATGCGCGGCGGCGGCACCGTCAACGCCGACGGGTTCGGAGTGGCCTGGTGGACCGCCGACGGCATCCCCGGCCGGTACCGGAGCGAGAAACCGATCTGGTCGGATCCCTTTGTCACCGAAGGCTTGTCCTCGATCCGGACCGGGGCGATGGTCGCCGCGCTCCGATCCGCGACCGAGGGTATGCCGGTGGAGCGGTCGGCGGCCGCCCCCTTCACGGACGGCCGGTGGGCGTTCAGCCACAACGGGCGGGTCGTCGGGTGGCCCGGGACGCTCGTGTCGCTCGCGGAGCGGCTCCCGGTATCGGAGCTGCTGCGGCTCGAATCGCCCACCGACGCCGCGACTTTGTGGATGCTGCTGCGATCGCGCCTGCGCACCGACAGGCCCGAGGCCGCGCTCATGCGGCTCGTCCGTGACGTGATCGACCTTTCGCCGCACTCTCGTCTGAACCTGTTGCTGGGCAACGGCTCCGGGCTGTGGGCGACCGCGTGGTACCACTCGCTGTGGGTGCTCGTCGACGAGCGCATCGCGGTGGTGTCCTCGGAACCGTACGACGATGATCCGCGCTGGAAGCAGGTGCCGGACCGGCATCTGGTCAGCGCCCGACCGGGACACCTGATCGTGTCCCCCATGGAGGTCCCGAGCGTATGACCGTCGACGTCTATCTGACCCCGGCCGAACTCGACGAGGCGTTGCGGGCCGACGCGCGCCGCGGCCTGACCGCGACCCCGAAGTGGCTGTCGCCGACCTGGCTGTACGACGAGCGCGGCGGGGACCTGTTCGAACAGATCACCCGGCTGCCCGAGTACTATCCGACCCGCACCGAACGTGCTCTGCTGAAAGCGTTCTCGGCGGACATCGCGGACACGATGCGGCCCGAGCTGCTCGTCGAACTGGGGTCCGGATCGTCGGAGAAGACCCGGTTGCTGCTCGACGCGCTCGCCCCCTACCTGCACACCTACGTCCCGCAGGACGTGTCCGAGTCCGCCCTGCAGGGCGCGGTCGCCCGCCTGTCCGCCGACTACCCCGACCTCACGGTGCGCGGGGTGGTCGGGGACTTCACCGGTTCGCTGAGCCATCTGCCCGACGGGGGCCGGCGGATGATCGCGTTTCTCGGGGGCACCATCGGCAACCTGGTCCCGGCCGAGCGGGCGGAGTTCCTGGCCGAACTCGCCGCGACCCTCGACAAGGGGGAGTGGCTGCTGCTCGGCGTCGGTCTCGTCGTCGACCCGGAGATCGTCGTCCCCGCGTACGACGACGCGGCCGGCGTCACCGCCGAATTCGACCGCAACGTGCTGCATGTGCTCAATCACCGGCTCGGGGCGAACTTCGAACCGGATCGTTTCCGGCACGTGGCGCTGTGGGACGCGGACAACGAGTGGATCGAGATGCGGCTCGAGGCCACCGCGGCGATGACGGTGCAGATTCCCGGCCTGGACCTCGAGGTGTCCTTCGACGAGGGTGAGCAGCTACGCACGGAGATCTCCGCGAAGTTCCGGCTCGACGGCATCGCCCGCGAACTCACCGACGCCGGGTTCGTCGTCCGCCACGAATGGGTCGACCCCGACGACCGGTTCGCACTGATCGGGGCGTCGCGTCGCTGACCGGTTGCGGACCGTGGTTGCCGCGCACAGGATCACGGCGGCACCCCCGACGAGGACGGGCACCGTCGGCGGTTCGCCGAGAAGCACCGCGGCCCAGCAGATCGTCATCACCGGCTGGGTGAGCTGGATCTGGCTCACCCGCGTCATCGGGCCGATCGCCAGACCCCGGTACCAGGCGAAGAAGCCCAGGAACATGCTCACCGCGGCCAGATAGGCGAACGCTGCCCACTCGGTGGCCGTGCCCGTGGGCCGGTGGTCGACTACGGCGAGCACGGTCACGGCGAGCGTGACCGGTGCGCTGAGCACGAGCGCCCACGAAATGGTCTGCCAGGAACCGAGTTCGCGCGCCAGCAGGCCACCTTCGGCGTAGCCGATCGCGGCGGCGACGACGGCGGCGAGCAGCAGCAGGTCGGCCGGATGCAATCCGCTGAACTCACCCGACTGCAGCATGCCGAATGCCACCGCGGCGGTCGCGGAAACGGCGGCGGTGACCCAGAACGACGGCGCCGGCCGGTCCCGGCCCCGCACCACGGCGGCGACCGCGGTCGCCGCGGGGAGCAGCGCGATCACCACTGCACCGTGGGTCGCGGACGTCGTGGTCAATGCGTATGCGGTGAGGACAGGGAACCCGATCACGACCCCGCCGGCGACCACCGCGAGCCGCATCCACTGCGCGCCGCGGGGACGTCGCTGCCGAGTGAGGGCCAGTGCGGCGGCCGCGAGCAGGGCCGCGACGACCGCCCGCCCGATTCCGACGAAGATCGCGGACATCGCGCCGTCGTGCACCGCGATCCGGGTCAGCGGCAGGGTGAGGGAGAACGCGGCCACACCCGCCAGACCCCATCCCAGACCGCTTCTCGGGGTCGATAGCACCTGGCTGTGCGCGGTAGTAGCGCTACTATTGGCTCTCATGTCCGACGATAGCAGTAGTGCCCGGATCGTGTCCGATCTTCGGCGCTGGATCGCGACCGCACCGCCGGGCGCGAAACTCCCGTCGACGCGCGCCCTCGTCGCGAAGTACGGCGCCAGCCCGGTCACCGTGCAGGCCGCGCTGCGGACGCTCCAAGCGCAGGGATCGGTGGAAAGCCGCCCCGGGGTAGGCACTTTCGTCCGCGCCGTCCGGGTGGCGGGACCCAGGGACTACGGGTGGCAGACCGCGGCGCTCGGTTCGCCGGACCGCCGTGTACCGCGGCTGCCCGCCTCGCTCCGCACCCTCCCGAACGATGTGATCGCGCTGCACTCCGGCTACCCCGACCGCGAACTGCTACCGGAGCGGCTGGTGCGAAGTGCCTTCGGTCGCGTCGCCCGCAGCGACGCCGTCGTCGGGCGCCCACCGACCGCGGGCCTCCCCGAACTCCAGGCCTGGTTCGCGACCGAACTCGGGGCGGAGACCCCGCTCGGTGTGGCACCCCCGACGCCGAGCGACACCGTCGTCGTCCCCGGCAGCCAGAGCGGGCTCAGCGCCGCATTCCACGCGCTGGTCGGAGCCGGCAACCCGCTGCTCGTGGAATCACCCACCTACTGGGGCGCGATGGTCGCGGCCGCGCAGGCCGGCGTGCAGGTCGTGCCCGTCCCCAGTAGCGCCGGCGGCCCGGACCTCGGTGAACTCGCCCGCGCATTCGACCGCACCGGAGCCCGTGTCTTCTACGCGCAACCGAACTTCGCGAATCCCACCGGCGCGCAGTGGTCGCCGGACCTGGCCGACGACGTCCTCCGCCTCGTCCGCGACGCCGGGGCCTTCCTCGTCGAGGACGACTGGGCACACGACTTCGGGATCACCGCCGATCCGGTGCCGCTCGCGACGCGTGACGACAGCGGGCACGTCGTCTACGTCCGGTCGCTGACCAAGAGCGTGTCCCCGGCCGTGCGGGCCCAGTCGATGTACGTCAGCGGTGTCCTCCAAGCGGTCGCCGTCGACGTCGTCACGCAACCCGGATGGCGCACCCACCTGCGCGGCCTGCGGCCGCAACTTGCCGCCCGCCGGGATCTGCTCGCCCGGTCCCTGCGCGAGCACGCACCCGGGCTGCACCTCGACGCGCTGCCCGCGGGCGGGCTGAACCTGTGGGCGCGGCTGCCCGAGCACACCGACGTCACCGCACTCGTCCGGGACTGCGAGGCCGCGGGGGTCGTCGTGACCGCGGGCGACGAATGGTTTCCCGCCGAACCCACGGGCCCGCACCTGCGGATGAACTTCTCCGGTCCCGACCCGGGGGCGTTTCCCGACGCGGCCCGGATCATCGGCGAGGTCCTGGAACGTCAGCGGAAGGACTGAACAGACGGGCCGGTTGGACAGACACGGGTGGGGCACGGAAGCCTGATCGGTATGGCTTCACCGCGACCCGCGCTGACGACCCCGGTTCTGCTGCTCATGGCGCTGGCGACCGGATTGTGTGTGGGCGCGAACTACGTCAACCAGCCGCTGCTCGACACCATCGCCACGGCCCTCGGCACCTCGCACTCGGCAGCCGCGTTCACCGTCACCGTCGCCCAGGTGTCCTATGCGCTCGGCCTGCTGTTCCTCGTGCCGCTCGGGGACATGCTCGACAAGCGACGACTCGCCGTCGGCCTGATGATCCTCGCGGCCGCCGGGCAGGTGGCCAGCGGATTCGCCCCGAACATCGGGGTCCTCACCGCCGGTATCGCCGTCACCGGCCTGTTCTCCGTCGCCGCGCAGGTGCTCGTGCCGTTCGCCGCGACCCTCGCCGAACCGGAACGGAGCGGCCGGGCGATCGGCACCGTGATGAGCGGGTTGCTGCTGGGGATCCTGTCGGCGCGCAGCGTCGCCGGGCTGCTCGCCGAACTCGGGGGCTGGACCACCGTGTACCGGGCGGGGGCGGTCGCGCTCATCGTCGTCGCGGTCGCGCTGTGGCGGAAGCTGCCGAGCTCGCGGCCCACCGCCTCGACCGGCTACGCGGCGACGCTGCGGTCGCTCGGCACGCTCGCGCGCACGCATCGGCGGCTGCGCACCCGCGCGCTGCTCGGCGCGGTGTCGTTCGGATCGCTGGCGGCCCTGTTCTCGACGATGACGTTCCTGCTGGCCGGCGAACCCTACGGTTTCGGCGACGCGCAGATCGGCCTGGTCGGTCTCGCCGGGGCGGCCGGTGCGCTCGCCGCGAGCTTCGTGGGAAGGGCCGCGGATCGCGGATACGCCCGGCTCACGACCGGGATCTCCGTGGTCCTGCTCGTCGCGTCGTGGGCTGCGCTCGTCGCCGGTGGCCACAGCCTCGCGTGGTTCCTGATCGGGTTCGTCGCCGTCGACCTCGCGGTGCAGGGCGTGCACATCACCAACCAGAATGTCGTCTTCGCGCTGGAGCCGGCGGCGCGGGCCCGCATGAACTCCGTGTACATGGTGGCGTACTTCGTCGGTGGGGCCTCCGGTTCGGCGCTGGGGACCGTCGCGTGGACGACGGCCGGGTGGTCCGGGGCGTGCATCGCCGGAGTTGCCCTGGCGGTCGCCGCGGTGGGCGTGTGGGCACTGGATCTGCGTGCCGAGCGCCTCGCGGTCACGACACCGCCGAAGACGGTCACCGCCGGTCGGAGGTAGCCGCGCCGATCAGGGTCGCGCTCCCACACCGGTGGCCAGTTCCTGTATCCGGCCGCGCACGCTGTCCGGCGCCAGCGGCGGGGTCGGCAGGCCGGCGCCGGAGCGCAGTCCGTCGACGAACTCCCGGAGAACCTCGACGGGGGAGTGGGCCGGTGACCAGCCCAGCTCGGATCGTGCCCGGGCACAGTCCATCAGCGGCAGCCGCAGGACGGTGTCGAACAGCCCGGGCTCGGCCGCCGCGGACCGGACGAGACCGCTGCGTACCGGGACGACCCGGGCACCGAGTAGATCACCGAGGGTGTGGGCGTCGACCGGTGCGCGGTCCCTTCAACCTCGCCGCCGAACCCCCGGTCGCAGCACGGCCCGGACGTAGGCGTCGGCGACGTCGTCGGCGTGCAGAATCTGCATGCTCAGACCGGGCATGTCGGGGACCACGGGGATCGCGCGCACCAGCGAACCGGGGACGAACGGGCCCCCGAAAATTCGGCGCTGCGCCGACGCCGAGCCGCGCTGGAAGATGAAACCGGGACGCATCCGCACGACCCGGATCTGCGGGTGGTCGCGTTCGAACACGTCGAGCCACCGTTCGAGATAAGCCTTCTCCCGCGGATACGCCGCGCCCGGCCAGCCGTGGGTCGGCCACGACTCGTCGACGGCGTGCCCGTCCTCCGGGCCCGGCGAGTAGGCGCCCACCGACGACGCGACCACGATCACCGGAACCTGCGCGTCCGCCGCCGCGGTGAGCGTCCGGATCGTGCCGAGGACATTGTTCTCCCACGTCTTCTCGGGTTTGTGCGTGGGATGGAACAGCCACGCGAGATGGATCAGAGCGCCGGCGCCGCGCATCGTGGAGTCCAGCTCTGCGGTCGCGACGTCGACCGCCTCGAACCGGGCCTTCGGAGCGGTCCATTCGGTGGCGCGGCGCGCAACGCCGAGTATCGATTTCACGGCGTCCTGCTCGCCGAGCGCCCGTACCACGGCGGTGCCCACGTTACCCGTCGCACCGGTCACCACCACGTGGAGTCCGGACGGTGCCGCCTGTGTCTCCTCGCGCTGTGTCTCCTCGCGCTGTGTCTCCTCGCTCATGGACCGGGGCATACCCGCAGCCCGCCGCGGCCAATCGGCGCGTCGCGACGGTCAGGTCAGGTCGGTCGTGGGAAGCAGCCGCAGCTCCCGCGCGCGGCCCACCGCTTCGTAGCGCGTGTGCACACCGAGTTTGCGGTAGATGCTGCGCAGCTGGGTCTTCACCGTGTTCGGGGAGACGAACAGTTCCTTGGCGATCTCCCCGAGCGTCGATCCGCGCGCGAGCAGCGCCAGCACTCCCGCTTCCCGCGGCGACAACTCGACCCGGGCGATGGTGTCGACGAATATCGACTCGACCGGTCCACCCGGCACCGCCGTGCCGCTCCACGCGACCAGCGTCTCGACATAGCGCGGGGGCAGCGTCGTGAATGCGCGGCGATTGCCGAGCCGGACGGAGAGCATGCACGCGCGGTTCCAGGCACGCACGGCGTCGTCGTGCCCGTCCCGATCGACCTGGGCCGCGGCCTCGAGCAACAGTGCCTCGAGGTGGGCGCGCGGATAACCGCAGTCCGTCCAGGAGACTCGTTTGAGCAGTTTCGACGCGACCTCCGGGTGACCGGTGAGCAGTTCGACGCGCGCGGCCGCCACCACCAGGAACGGGTGGTTGGACGGCTCCTCGTCGACCGTCGCACGAGCCAGATTGCCGTTGCCGAGCGCGAGTTGCAGGTCCACCTCGACGGCGGTGAGCAGTACCCGGGAGAACGCACCGGCCGAGTGCTTGTCACTGTGCGCAGCGATGGCCTGGTGCAACCAGGTCAGACCCGAGTAGGCGTCGTGGGTGGCCAGCGCGTACTGCGAGTGGGCGTAGGCGACGAACGCCCACAGCTCTTCGCGCACATTCGGCCGGCCGAGGAGTTCGAGCGTTTCCTTCGCGGGGGCGAGGTCGAGCACATCGAGATGCTGCAGGACCGCCGCCGTCCGGCCGGAAACCTTGGCTGTGCCGGACCACGACCCGGCGTTGTCGTAGCGGCGGGCCCGGTCGAGCCATTCGCGGACCCGGGTGTTGTCGCCGGCCAGCGCCCAGCCCAGCGCCGAGCCCCCGGCGGATTGGTGTGCCACGAAACCCAGTTCGTACGACACGCCACTCTGGTAGGCGCGCCGAAAGATGGTCGTCGCCTCGGGCAGGTGCCCGGCGAGCTGCAAGGTCAGGGCCCACTGCATCCGCAACAGCGGCAGCTGTTCACCGAAGGCGGCGGGCCGGCGAGCCGTGATGCTCGACACGAGCGGTTCGAACTGCAGGGTGCGCGTCGCGGCCTCCGCGATGCGGCCGCCCCGGCGCAGCGCGATCGTCTGCGCGGTCGCCACGTACAGGTGGTTGACGGCTTCGGTGTGGCGGGCCGGATCCGTGAGGGTCGCGGGGTCGTCGACGAGTTGCTCCCCCAGGATGGGATGGTCGTCGATCATCGAGGTGACGAGGGCCCGCCCGGCCCGCAGCTCGGGATTGTCGACGAGCACGTCGTCGGGCAGCGCCCGCATCACCCGGACGAGCTCACCGAACCGGTTCGAGGCCATGTCCACCCAGGAACGCCGGACGATTTCCGCTGCGAGAGCCCAGTTCCCGGATTCGGCTGCATAGAGCGCCGCCGCCGAGGGCCTGTCCGCATCCATCTCGGACCGGGCGAGCCGGGCCAGCAACTCGTCGAGACGGCCGGGGTTCTCCCGGCGGGACACGGCCATCACCCGCTCACGGAGGGCCGGCGGCCACCACCAGGTGGGGGCGTCGACACCGAACGAGCCGACCATCAGGCCGACCGTCTCGAGGTGCACCATGAGCCGGCCCGCGTCCGGGCGCCCGGTCAGGGTGACGGCGTCCTCCGGGGTGATGCGGCTCGCGGCGGCGATCGACAGCGCGAACGCCCGATGTTCGGGGCCGAGGCGCGCGAGACGCTCGTCGACGTACTTGTCGAGGAGCGCGGCCACACCCGGATCGGGCAGACCGTGCTGACCGGTACGGCTGGTCGGGCGGTTGCGCACGACCGCGGCCGCGGCGGACACCAGCGCCGGCACCCCGCCGAGCGCGTTGTGCAGGTCGCCGAGCGCCGCATCGTGCAGGGTGACCCCGTGCCGGTGGAACAGTTCGGTGGTTTCCTCCCGGGTGAACGCCAGGTCGTCGGCGGAGACGAACGTGGAGTCGATGCCGCGGGCGGTGATGCTCAGCAGCGCGGAGGTGCTGCCCTGCATGCACGCGATCACGTCGACGGTGTGGGACTCGTCGAGCAGATCGAGCAGCGGGGCGATGAGGGTCCGTCCGGTCGTGACGGGTACCCCGGACAGGACCAGCACGATCGGTGTCTCCGACGAGTCCAGGACCCGGACGAGAAGATCGCGCGGACCCGTGGTGGCTTCCGGCACGGCGAGCCCGGCGCTCCGGCAACAGTCCAGGACCACGGCCCAGACCTCGTCCTCGGTGGCATCGTCCGGCAGCGGTGGCACCCACAGCACGGAACGGTCGGGGGCGCCGCCTGCATGCAGCCACGACGCGACCAGCGTGCGTTTGCCGAAACCGGCCGGCGCGAAGACCATCGTCAGCGCCGACTCACGGTCGAGCAGGGCGGACAGTCGGGGTCGTGGCAGCGCACTGCGCAGCGCCCGCCACGACGGCACCCCGGCGCGACCGGGGGTCGGAACGCTCACGCGGACTCCTTCGACAAAGCACGAGCTGAACGAAGGCCACCGCTCCCGATCGGGGCGTCCCCTCCGGGCCGTCGTCAGCTCAGCGTATCCAACAGCATGACGAATCGGACAATCTGCCCCCGATGTCGTCTCACCCCATGATGGTGGTGGTGGGCAGCGACTTTTGCAACGGCCCATATGCAAACCCGGCCTTCGGGAACGCTGTCGACACGAACTCGGGAGTTTTGGTCACGGCGAGAACATCCCTGGGCTTCGTGACCGGCGGGCGCAAGACTCCGTGAGGTGCGCTTCCAGATCCTCGACATCATCTTCAATCCGCCG
Organism: Rhodococcus sp. CX; assembly: GCF_015865005.1. Taxonomy (NCBI): domain Bacteria; kingdom Bacillati; phylum Actinomycetota; class Actinomycetes; order Mycobacteriales; family Nocardiaceae; genus Rhodococcus; species Rhodococcus sp. CX. The sequence goes on along the minus strand of NZ_JADZGH010000162.1, from coordinate 58,614 downwards.
CATCCGGTCACCGGCCGGGTCGTCCCGCCTGCCGACCGGCTCGAACGGGTCGTCGAGATGGCGGTGCTGGCCGAGCAGCTCGGCATCGACAGCTATTCGGTGGGGGAACGGCACGCGGGCGACGTGCTGTCGTCGAGCCCGACGGTCGTGCTCGGCGCGATTGCGCAGGCCACCGACCGGATTCTGCTGTCCACCGGCGTCACGGTCCTGTCCGTTCTCGATCCGGTCCGGGTCGCCGAGGATCTGAGCACCGTCGACCAGCTCAGCCGCGGTCGCCTCGAGATCGTGATCGGCAAGGGCAACGAGGTACTGCAGTATCCGCTGTTCGGGCTGGACATCGGCAGGCAGTACGAATACCTGACGGAGAACTACGAACTGCTGCGCACCTTGCTGCGCGAGGAGCACGTCGACTGGACCGGGGACCACCGGCCGCCGCTCACCGACGTGACGACCCTGCCGCGACCGTTCGACGGACCCTTCCGCATCTGGCACGGCTCGGCGACGTCCGCGCACGCCGTCGACCTCGCCGCGAAGTGGGGCGATCCGATCGTGACCGCGAACGCGCTGCAGCCGCGGGAGAACTACAAGGTGCTCATCGACCGCTATCGCGAGCAGTACGCCGCGTACGGGCACGACCCCGAGAAGGCGTACGTCGGTTCGGGTTCGGGCGGATTGTTCCTCGCGGACACCACCGAGCAGGCGATCGACGAGTACCGGCCGATCTACGAAGGGATCGTCCGCCAGGCCGATCAGCGCAAGCACGATCCGGCGGCGGTCGGGAAGGTCACCAGCTTCCGCACCATCGAGGACGCGGTCGAACGGGGGCCGGCGCTGGTCGGTTCCCCGGAACGGGTCGCCGAGAAGATCCTCGACTACCACGCGAGTTTCGGGCACGTCCTGCAGTCGGTGTCCATCAACCACGTGCTGGATTTCGAGCAGCAGAAGGACACCCTGCGCCGCTTCGCGGAGGAGGTGATCCCGCTGGTGCGCGCCGAACTGCCCCCGACCACGTTGTGGTCCGACGCGGACCCCGACCGTGCGAAGGGCTTCGTCGTGGCCTGACGAACCCGCGCGAGTCGACGGCCGGCAATACCATCACGAGATGGCGACCGCCCTCTACTACGGTCTCGGTACTGCGCTTCCGATGCTCGTCGGTGCCGTTATCGGCCTGCGCTACGACCTACCGAGGCCACTGCTGGCCGGACTGATGGCCTTCGGTGCCGGAGCGATGGTCGCGGCGGTGTCGACCGAGCTGTTCCAGCCGGCGTTCGAGTCGGAAGGGGTCGTCGTCGCCGGGATCGCCCTGATGCTCGGTGCCCTGGTCTATGTGGTTGCCGACCACCTCATCGAGAACCGACTCGGATCTGCGGCGCTCGGTTTCGCCCTGATGCTCGGCGCACTCCTCGACGGGATCCCGGAGAACACGGCCCTCGGTGTCTCGCTCGGCGGCGAGGGCGGCGGTCTCGTCCTGCTGGTGGCGATCGCGGTGGGCAACGTGCCCGAAGCGGTCGCGGGTGCGGCGTCCATGCGCGCGCGACCGAACTTCGACCGCAGCCGGGCAGGTCTGCTGTGGACGACGACCGCAATCGTGCTCGTGCTGGTGGTGGTCGCTGCGAATGCCGCGGCGGACTCGATCTCGGCGCAGTCGATCGCGGTGATCCAGGCGTTCGCCGGTGGCGCGACGATCGCCGTGCTCGCGGATTCGCTGATGCCCGAGGCGTACCGGGAGGGTGGCTGGTGGGTCGGGTTGTCGACCGCGGCGGGCTTCCTGGTCGCCTTCGCGCTCGGTGGCTGACGGCCCGCATCCACCGAACGTTCAGCAGCAGCGGGCGCCGGGATTCGAATCGGTCGCCGCGTGCCGGTCCCGCCAGTACTCGCGTTCGGTCGGCACCGGTTCGCCAGGGTGGAGCCGCCGGTGCAGTTCGACGTACCGCGCGTAGTCGTGGTCGCCCATCAGCGCGCCGACCCACCACCAGACGCGGCGCAGCACGGCGGTCACGACGCACCGTCCTCGCTGTGAGGGTGCGTATGCTCCCGGTGTGCATGATCGGGGTGCACGTGCGCCGCACCGGGCACCCGGACCTTCCCCGCATGGATCAGCTCGTCCCACTGTTTCTGCAGGTCCCGTTCGGCAGGGGTGGGCACGAATCCGGCGGGCGCGAAGATCTTCGACGGGACGTCGGGGGTTTCGGTCGTGGGCAGGCCACCGGCCCGCACCGCGCGCACGCACACCACCACCCCGGCGGCGACGACGATGAGCACCAGCCCCGCGAACACGATCGACAGGGTGCCCTGGATGAACGTGTTGCGGATGACCGCGTTGATCGCCTCCGGGGTGCGCGCCGATCCGAAGCTGGTGGCGCCCGAGTTCTTCGCGTCGACGAACGCGCGGTGCTGCGCCCAGTAGCCGACCGCCCGATCGGACGAGAAGATCTTCTGCCACGACGCGGTCATCGTCACCACGAGATCCCACACGAGCGGCACCCCCGGAATCCACGCCCACTTGACCAGGCCCTTTTTCACGACGATGGTCAGCACCACGGTCAGCGCGATCGCGGCGAGCAACTGGTTGGCGATACCGAACAGCGGGAACAGCGTGTTGATGCCGCCGAGCGGATCGGTGACGCCCATCAGCAGGATCGCACCCCACAGCCCGACGACGACCAGCGTGCAGAACCAGGCGCCGGGACGCCAGGACGGATCCTTGAACCGGCGGGCGGGTCCACCGAAGTTGCCGAGCGAATCCGACAGCATGAACCGGGCCACGCGGGTGCCGGCGTCGACGGTGGTGAGGATGAACAGCGCCTCGAACATGATCGCGAAGTGGTACCAGAACGATTTGAGGCTGTCGCCCCCGAACAGGTCGCTGAGCACCTGCGACATACCGAACGCGAGGGTCGGCGCCCCGCCGGTGCGGGAGATGATCGACTCCTCGCCGACCGCTTCGGCGGCGACCGCGAGTTGCTCCGGCGTGATGTCCGGGCCGCCGAGA
>NZ_JADZGH010000162.1:54472-55612 GCF_015865005.1 Rhodococcus sp. CX | reverse complement strand
GGCCTCGGGGGCGTTGAGCGCGAAGTACAGGTGCTGATCGATGATGCACGCGGTGACCAGCGCCATGATGGCGACGAACGACTCGGTCAGCATGCCGCCGTAGCCGATCAGCCGGATCTGCTTCTCCTTCTCGAGCAGCTTCGGGGTCGTGCCCGACGCGATCAGCGCATGGAAACCGGACAGCGCGCCGCACGCGATGGTGATGAACAGGAACGGGAACAGCGATCCGGCGAACGCGGGTCCGTTGCCGGCGATCGCGAACGGGGTGATGTCGGGCATCTCCAACGCCGGGCGGGCGATGAGGATACCGATGGCGAGCAGCGCGATCGTGCCGACCTTCATGAACGTCGACAGGTAGTCGCGCGGGGCCAGCAGCAGCCACACGGGCAGCACCGCCGCGGCGAAGCCGTAGGCGATGAGCAGCCACGCGATCGTCACCTTCGACAGCGTGAACCAGTCCGCGCCCCACTCGGTTTCGGCGACCCAGCCGCCGCCGATGATCGCCAGCAGCAGCAGGACCACGCCGATGACCGAGACCTCCGCGACCTTCCCGGGTCGCAGGTACCGCAGGTACACGCCCATGAACAGCGCGATCGGGATGGTCATGGCGATGGAGAACAGGCCCCACGGGCTCTCGGCGAGCGCGTTGACGACGACCAGCGCGAGCACCGCGATGAGAATGATCATGATGACGAACACGGCGATCAGTGCGGCGACGCCGCCGATCGGGCCGAGCTCGTCACGGGCCATCTGGCCGAGGCTGCGGCCGCGCCGCCGCGACGAGATCCACAGCACCAGGAAGTCCTGGACGGCCCCGGCGAACACGACACCGACGATGATCCAGAGGGTTCCCGGCAGGTATCCCATCTGCGCGGCCAGGACCGGGCCGACGAGGGGACCGGCCCCGGCGATCGCCGCGAAGTGATGACCGAACAGCACCCGGCGGTCGGTCGGCATGTAGTCCTTGCCGTTCTCCAACTCCTCGGCCGGTGTCGCCCGGTCGTCGCGCGGCTGCACGATCTTGCGTTCGATGAACCGCGCATAGAAGCGGAACGCGATCAGATAGCTGCACACCGCAGCGATCACGAACCACACCGCGTTGATGTTCTCGCCGCGCACCAGGGCGATCATCGCCCACGC
>NZ_JADZGH010000162.1:50346-54332 GCF_015865005.1 Rhodococcus sp. CX | reverse complement strand
GTTCCTGCCGGTTCGACTGCCATGTCGGCTCCTCCCCGGGTCGACCCGGGTCGGTGGTCCGATCGGCGGGACGAACCTCGTCGGCTGCACGTGATGTGACAGCCGTCACGCTACCGTCTGGTGGCGGGCGGGAACGGGAAAAACCGGGGATGCCGCGTCCGGCGGCAGTGGATCAGGACAGGGCGCTGAGCCGTGCCTTCTCCAGCGCGCCGAGCGTGCGCATGATGGTGGCCTTCTGCTTCTCGAGGTCGCTGCGGCGGGCGCGCGCCGCCAGGCCGGTCTGCTCGGCGACGAGCGCGAGCTGCGCGTCGATCGCGGAGAGCTGGTCGAGCAGCGCGAGGGCGCGGGCCTGGATCTCGTCGACGTCGACGGCGTCGGTGCGCACGGGTGCGGGAGCGGGCTCGGAGGAGCTGCGGGACGACGAGGGGCGCGGCGACGCGGTGCGCGGCTTCGAGGCGCGGGCCGGGGCGTTCTCGGCGACCACGGCGGCGGCGCGCGGACGGAGGGCCTTGCGCACGAGCGCCGGATCGGGCTGCTCGGCGAGCCGAATGTCGTTGAGGGCGCGGCGGGCATCGCGCGCGGCGAGGCGGTGCTCGTACTCTTCCTCGTCGTCGGACTGGAGGGTTCCGCCGATCGGGCGCAGGCCGTACATGCCGACGAACTTGCGCGCTTCCTCGATGATGTCCTCGTGCTTGCGGCAGGTCGCGCAGCGCGGCTCGTTGCGGTACTCCTCGACGGCCTCGAGGTCGCCGCACCATACGCAGGCACCCGGTGTCCACCGTCGTGCTGTCCGGATTGTCGCGGATTCGGTGGGGGCCTCGAGAGTCTGCGCGTCGATCACGAGGAGCCACCTTAAGTGAAAGTCGGGCGGCCACGGCGCGTGGGACGGACGTGACCTGCGGGGACGGACGGGAAAGTGACGAAAATCATGTTAGCGGGGCGACCGCGGTAGGCAAAGTGTTGCGGCACAGCGCTTTCCGTACCGGCCGGTCTGCTGGTTTCCGTCGGCCGTCAGGTGGCGGTCGCCGCGGTGAGCCATTCCACGAGCGGACGGAAACGGCGCCAGGCGTCACGGACCTCGTCGAGCGTGCGGGCGCTGTCGAGCCACGGGGGCGACTGTTCGGTGCGTCCCGCGGTGAGCGCCTTGTGGCGCATCAGGTCGAGCCGCGGGTGGTCGGGGTCGACCCCGCGCGGACGCGTCTTCAGTTGGGCGCCACCGATTTCGAAACCGTCGCGGCGCAGTTTCCGGACCAGTTTCTCGAGCTGGGTGCCGCGCCGTTCGTCGTCGACGGCCGCACGGTACGCCTCGATCTGCGCACCGGATCCGGCGTAGAAGCCGCCGGCGACGATCAGACCCGCCGCGTCGACCTGCACGTAGTAGCCGACGCCCGGGGCGGTCTGCACGAAGCCGCCCTGGTGTGTCTTGTACGGCGTCTTGTCCTTGCTGAACCGGACATCGCGATAGGGCCGAAAGACCTTGCCGGCACCGAATTCCGGCTCCAGTTCGGCGAGCAGCGCAAGCATCGGGCCGCGCACGCAGTCGTCGTATACGGCCTTGTGCGCGGCCCAGAATGCCTTGCTGTTGTCGGCTTCGAGATCCTCGTAGAAGTCGAGTGCGGCGACGGGGAATCCAGTGAACACCCCGACAGTGTGCCCTGTGGAACGGGTTTCAGGCCACGCCGTTGAACAGCGACGTCACCGAGCCGTTCTCGAACACCTCGCGGATCGTCTGCGCCAGGAGCGGAGCGATCGACAGCACGGTGAGGGTCTCGAACTGCTTCTCCGGCGGGATCGGCAGCGTGTTGGTGACGATGACCTCCTTGGCACCGCACGCGGCGAGGCGCTCGGCGGCAGGGTCGGACAGCACACCGTGCGTCGCGGCGATGATGACGTCACCGGCGCCGGCCTCCTTGAGGACCCGCACCGCGCCGGCGATGGTGCCGCCGGTGTCGATCATGTCGTCGATCAGGATGCAGGTGCGGCCCTCGACCTCACCGACTACGCGATTGGACTTGACCTGGTTCGGCACCAGCGGATCGCGGGTCTTGTGGATGAACGCCAGCGGGGCACCACCGAGGGTGTCGGCCCACTTCTCGGCGACGCGGACGCGACCCGAGTCGGGGGAGACCACGGCGATGTTGTCGACGCCGTAGTGGCCGCGGATGTACTCCGCGAGCTGACCCTGCGCGTGCATGTGGTCGACCGGGCCGTCGAAGAAGCCCTGGATCTGGTCGGTGTGCAGGTCGACAGTGATGATGCGGTCGGCACCGGCGGTCTTGAGCAGGTCGGCGATCAGGCGAGCCGAGATGGGCTCGCGGCCGCGGTGCTTCTTGTCCTGACGGGCGTAGGGGTAGAACGGCAGGATCGCGGTGATGCGCTTGGCCGAACCACGCTTGAGCGCGTCGATCATGATGAGCTGCTCCATCACCCACTGGTTCAGCGGGAACGGATGGCTCTGCAGCACGAAGGCGTCGGAGCCACGCACCGACTCCTCGAACCGCACGAAGGTCTCGCCGTTGGCGAAGTCACGCGCGGTCTGCGGCGTGACCTGGATGCCCAGTTCCTTCGAGACCTGCTCCGCCAGCTCGGGGTGTGCCCGGCCGGCGAAGAGCATCAGGTTCTTCTGATTGTCGATCCAATTGGTCACTGGTCCAGGCCGTCCTTTTGCGGTTCGTTCTCTTGCTGCTGCTGCGACGCCAATGATGCTGCCTCAGCGGCGGGGGTCCCGGCTCGATTTCGCTGGACCCATCCTTCAATATTGCGCTGTGGCGCACCCGACACTGCCAGCGCCCCCGGTGGAACGTTCCGCCGGAGCACCGTCCCGGCGCCCGTGTACGCGCCGTCGCCCACCGTCAGGGGAGCCACGAACATGGTGTCGGAACCGGTCCGCACGTGCGATCCGACGACGGTCCGGTACTTCTTGACCCCGTCGTAGTTCACGAACACGCTCGACGCGCCGATGTTGGAATGCTCACCGATCGTCGCGTCCCCGACATAGGTCAGGTGCGGCACCTTCGAATGCGCTCCGATCTGCGCGTTCTTCGTTTCGACGAACGTGCCGATCTTGCCTTCGGCGCCGAGTTCGCTGCCCGGTCGAAGGTACGCGAAGGGGCCGACGGACGCGTCCGCGCCGATCACCGAATCCGATCCGTGGGTCCGCACCACCGACGCTCCGGCACCGACCTGCACATCGGTCAGGGTGGTGTCCGGTCCGATCACCGCGTCCTCACCGATCGACGTGCGCCCGTGCAGTTGCACACCCGGGTGCAGTGTCACGTCCGGTGCGAGGGTGACGTCGACGTCGACCCACGTGGTCGCCGGGTCGATCACCGTCACACCCTCGCGCATCCAGTACTCGAGGGTGCGGCGGTTCAGTTCGGCCGCGAGCGCCGCGAGCTGCACACGGTCGTTCGCTCCGGCGACGCTCACCGCGTCGTCGGTGTAGTGGGCGCGCACGGTCAGCCCCTCGCCGCGGGCGATCGACACGACGTCGGTCAGGTACAGCTCGCCCTGCGCATTGTCGGCGCTGAGCTTGCCGAGCGCCGAGCGCAGCGCGGCGACGTCACCGCGATCATCGAGCACAAGGAAGCGACCCCGACCCAGCTGGCGATCACCGAGGTGAACGCCGGTGTGTATGCGTTCGACGTCGCCGTCGGTGGTGCGCAGGATCCGGCCGTAGCCGGTGGGGTCGGCCGCGGTCGTGGTGAGCACGGTGACGGCCGCAGCTTCGGGTTCGGCGTGCGTCTCCAGCAGGGCGCGCAGCGTGTCGCTGTCGAGCAGCGGGACGTCCGCGGCCGTGACGACGACGGTGCCGGCGAAGTCGTCGGGAAGGGTGGTCAGTGCGCACTCGACGGCATGGCCCGTGCCGAGCTGCTCGTCCTGCACGGCGACGCGGACGTCTCCGTCGAGGTGGGCTGCGAGATCGGTGACGGCGGTGGAGATGCGTTCACGGTCGTGACCGACGACCACGACCAGGTGATCCGGGT
>NZ_JADZGH010000162.1:41854-50195 GCF_015865005.1 Rhodococcus sp. CX | reverse complement strand
CGGCGGCCAGGACGACTATTGCGGTCTGCACTTGCATGAAGCTCCCTCGACGTTCGACATGCGTCATGGACGAGCGTGTGAGGGCCGGGTCGGCCCCCGTTCGCCTTGCTCCGCCGCCAGGACTCGAACCTGAACTATCTGAACCAAAATCAGAGGTGCTGCCGATTACACCACGGCGGATCGCCGCACGTCCGCGAAGTGAACCCCGGGGCGTGCGGTGTGATCCTCGCATGCCGATACGGTCGGCGTCGAACGCGGGGCGGAGACGAGGCGGTCCGCACGGCCCGCAGATTAGGCTCGGCTCCGGGGCCCAGCGTGCAAGCAGGTGTGGCGCCGGAAAGGAAACCGTCGTGTCGCGAACACCGCAACATCAATCGGAGCGGACCCCGCGTATCCGCATGACCGGTACGCAACGCCGCGAGCAGTTGATCGAGATCGGCCGGGCCCTGTTCGCCGAGCGCGGTTACGAGGGCACGTCCATCGAGGAGATCGCGCAGCGCGCCGCCGTGTCCAAGCCCGTCGTCTACGAACACTTCGGCGGGAAGGAAGGGCTCTACGCCGTGGTCGTGGACCGCGAGATGACCATCCTCATGTCGATGGTCACCGAGAGCCTGACGCGGAACCGGTCCCGCGTCCGCGTCGAACGGGCCGCGCTCGCGCTGCTCACCTACATCGAGGAACGCACCGACGGTTTCCGCATCCTGGTGCGCGACTCCCCGGTCGCCGCCGAGGAAGGCACCTACTCGAGCCTGCTCAACGAGGCGATGCGTCAGGTCGGCACCCTGCTCGCCGGCGACTTCGCCCGCCGCGGCCTGGATCCGGACCTTGCGCCGCTCTATGCGCAGGCCCTCGTCGGCATGGTCGCGACCACCGCGACCTGGTGGCTCGACGAACGCAGCCCGTCGAAGGAGGTCGTCGCGGCGCACCTGGTGAACCTGTGCTGGAACGGCCTGACCCGGCTCGAAGCCGATCCGACGCTCGGCGCCGATTGATACAGTCGAAAGTCCGCGAATACCGAGGTAGACGACACCGCGGTGGTACCGTTGCCCGGCCGATTCGTAGAAGCGACGGGATTGAGGTGACAGTGGTTTCCCGCACGTCGATTGCCTGTGCCGAGCGCGTCCGGGCCGAGCGCCCTGTTCCCGTTCGCCGGGGGCGCTGAGATGGCACGTCAGGTTCGCGCCGAGGCCACCCGGGAATCGGTGCTGCGCGGCGCCGCCGAGGTCTTCGTGCGGCTGGGATACGCGAACGCCAGCCTCAACGAGATCATCGACGAATCGGGCGTGACCAAGGGCGCGCTGTACTTCCACTTCGGCTCCAAGGAGGAGCTCGCCCGCGGCGTCATCGACGCCGGTTTCGCCCGCTCGGCGGAGGCCGGTCTCGCCAAGATCGACGAACGCACGCCGGCGCTGGAGACGATGATCGAGCTGTCGGTCCTGTCCGTCGACCTGTCGGTCTCCGACCCGGTGGTCCGTGCGATGTTCCGGCTCGTTCTCGAGATCGGCGACTATCGCGGCTCCGGCGACAACCTGTTCGAGATGTGGCTCGGCACGTTGCAGCAGCTGGCGCGCCGGGCGCAGGAGGAAGGCGACCTGTCCCCGGATTTCGATCCCGATGCGGCCGGTCTGATGGTGCTGCAGATGGTCGTCGGGGCGCGCACCGTCGCCGCCGGTCTCGGTCGCCGCGACCGGTCGATCGAACACATCGAGCTGATGTGGACGAACCTGCTGCCGTCGCTGGTTCCGGCGACGAAGGTCGAATACTTCCGGCAGTTCGCCGCGCGACGCCTGCGCGTCTGAGCCGCCCGCGGCTGCGCGTCTGACGACGCCCCGGCGGGTTATCTGTATCCGTCGGTAACGGACTGTTACTGTGCCGTGAACTGCGCGCTGCGCCGGGGGCAGCGCGCAGTTCACCACACAGTGACAGGAACGTATCGATGCGAGTCTTGCGACAACTCGTGGCGACCGGCGCTGCTGCCGCGCTGGCCCTTACCCTCACCACGGCTGCCCTGACCACGGCGACCACCGCCGGCGCCGAGCCCGTCCAGGTCGACGACGTCTTCAACCCGTTCGTGGTGAGCACCTTCCGCGACGGGCAGATCGCGCATCCGTCGCAGTGGACGCCGCGCCCGGCCTCCACCGACCCGTGGTTCGACCCGCCCGCCCTCGGCGACGGGGACGTCCCCGGCACCCTGCTGCGGCACCGCCCGGTGACGGTGCAGGTGTACGGGGTACAGCCGGGCCACGTCACCGCTCATCAGCTGATGTACGTCACCACCGATTTCGACGGCTCGCGCACCGTCGCCACCGGCATCCTCATGCTCCCCGAGGACGGCACGCCGCCGCAGGACCGCAGACTCATCGGCTACTCCGAGGCCAACGACAGCCTCGGCCCGAACTGCATGCCGAGCACCCAGTGGACCGGTGGCAACCAGACCGATCCGTCGCTGTTCTCCGCGCTCGGACCCGTCGCGCAGATGTTCGGCCGCGGCTGGGCCGTGATGATGAGCGACACCGCCAACGACGGCGACACCGCCCCAAACGGCTTCTCCATCGGCCGGTTCAGCGGACCCGCGACCCTCGACGGGCTGCGCGCAGCCATCGCGCTGCACGACGCCGGGTTCGCGCCGGACGTCCCGGTCGGGATCTTCGGGATCGCCGGGGGTGGGTGGCCGCCGGGTTCGCCGCGGAGATGGCCGGCACCTACGCGCCGGAACTCAATCTCGTCGGCACCGTGCTCCAGGCCATGGTCGTCGACAGCGCGACCTTCGAACGCACCGCGGACGGCGGTATCGGTTCGGGATTCGTGTTCGCCAACTCGCTCGGCTTCGCTGCGAAGTACCCGGAGATCGACCTCGACGCCGAACTCACCCCGCTCGGCCGGGCCGCTGCCGACCTGTTCCACAGCACCTGCCAGGGGCTGTATCTGATGTTCCCGTTCGTGCCGTTGTCCGCGCTGTACACGCACGGGCGGCCCGCCGACAACCCGGCGTTCGCGCGGGCCTACGCCGAGAACGCACTCGGCACCCGACCGAACGAGATCCCGACCGCCCCGGTGCTCATCACGTCGTGCCGCGACGACTTCCTCGTCCCCTACGAGGACGTCGAGAACCTCGGCAACTTCTGGCGCGCGCACGGCGCCGACGTCGGATTCGATCCGTCGGTGTGCGGGATCGGCGACGTGCTGACCGACCCGGTCCGGGTGGGCGTCGAGTTGCTCGGCATGCAGAACGTCGACTGGTTCGATCGGCGCTTCGAGGAGGCCGGCCGATGAAACGTCTGCTCGCCACCGCCCTGACCGCCGTGACCCTCGCCGTCGGGGCCTCCGGAACAGCCACTGCCGCACCCGATCTCGACGCTGTCCTCGATCTCGACACCGTCCTCGACGTTCCCCGCAACAACCTCGACTCCGAGCACGGCGGGGGAGTCGCGACCGATCTGTCGGCCGACCCCGAGGTGCTGCGGCCGCTGCTCGACCGGGCCCGCGCCACCGGGGCCGACCCGGAACGCTACGCGGCCCTGCTGCACCAGTACTGGCTCGCCGTGGCGGCCCGCAACGCCGGGATCGACCTGAATCGGTGGGACCCGCAGCTCGGGTTGACGGCCAACGAGCAGAATCTGAAGAACACCTTCGCCTACTACCAGAAGCTGCAGCGCGAGCATCCCGACTTCCTGTGGACCGGACAGGGGGGCCTGGCCGGACCGTCCTTCGGTGCCGGCGTCATGGACGTCGACCTGGTCGGGGTGGTCATCGGCGTCCGGGAGCTGCGCGACGCCCTCGCCCAGGTCACCCGCACGCTCGACGACGCCGCCGCCCCCGCGGCGGCGGAGCTGCCCGAGGACCTGCGGGCGGTACTCGCCGTCGGGCACACCATCACCCCCGAGGACATCGCGGACTTCCAGGTCCGGGTCATCGCGATGAGCAAGCACATCTTCACCGACCTGCTGCCGCAGCACGAGGCATACCTGGCCGGTGGTCTCTACGCGATCGACGAGTTCCGCCGGGCGGGCATCATCGACGACCGCGCCGTCCGGGCCTGGCGCGATCTCGCGACCGGGGACCCGGAGCTGGTGGTGCGCGGCAACGCCGAACTGCTGCACCGCGAGCAGTACCAGTCGATCGCCGACCAGTGGGACGCCACCCGCGAGGCCCGCGGTCCCGTCGGCCGGGCGCTGACCTACCTGTCGACGTTCGGCGCCGACCCCGCGATCCCGGGCGTGCTACCGCCCCGGGAGGCGTTCCCGCTGACGCTGACCGCGGGCGATCCCGCCGTCGGCCCGCAGTGGCGCCTGCAGACACCGCTGCCCGCGTTCAACTGGTCGGACCGCGACGCCCGCTGGGAGTACATCACCACCCACATGCTGCCGAAGTACCGGTCGCTCGCCCAGGATCGGCCGGCCGAACTCGCGGTCGCCCTGAGCAAGCCGATGGATCAGCAGTTCCTGGAACAGCGGGCCCTGAATCGGCTGGTGCCCATCCTGCGGTCGGCGGCCCGCACGACGCAGGTGCAGTACTACTGAACGTGCCCGCTCGTTGCAATCGGCGGCGCGGCCTGACAGCATCGCCGCCGTGACCTTCGGACCGTTCGACGCCGAGCATGCCCCCGCCGCACTCGCCCGCGTCCTCGACGACCTCGGTGCGGACGCAGCGGTCACGATCACGGCCGTGCCGCCGCTGCTGACCGTCACCCAGGCGGCGGACGTGCTCGGTGCCTCCCGCGCCGAGGTGGCGCGCCTCGTCGACAGCGGGGCGCTGCCCGCCGAGTTCCACGGCCTGCACCGGCGGGTGGACCGCGCCGACGTCGTCGCACTGGCGCAGCGTCGCGCGACGATCCGCACCCAGGTCCTCGACAACCTCGCCGACCTGGCCCGCCGCGACGGCCTGTACGACGAATTCTGATCGGAAAGCAGGGGGAAGATGCCCGTACGGGTGGTGCTCGGTGCATCGGTGCTCGCCGATGCGCGAATGCGGGACGTGGCGCTCGCGTTCGCGGAAGACGGTCTGTACCAACCGTATTGGAGCGACGGTGTCATCGCCGAAGTGGACCGCCGGCTGCCGGCGGAACTGCCGCGACCGGCCCGCGACTATCTGTTCGCCGAACTGGACCGGGCGTTCCCGGACGCCCGCGTCACGTGGCCGACGACGGTGCTGCGGGAGGTGCCGTACGTCGTCGACCCGCGCGACACCCACCTGACGGCGGTCGCGCTGATCGCTCACGCCGACGCCGTCGTCACCACCGACCCGGCGATCGCCGCCGCGCTCGAACGCTCCGGAATCGAACCCTGGACCCCCGACGCGTTCGTCACGTTCGTCGTCGACGCCGACCCCGGCCGCGCGCGGGCCACGCTGCTGCGGATGGTGCGCAGACGCTGGCTCCCCGGCGCCGACGAGACCGACGACGCACTGCTCTCGCGCCTGGTGACCTGGGCGCGCCGTGCGCTGGGGGACAGCAGCGCCGACCTGCTCGCGTCCGCGGACTGAGGCACCCTGCCCGCGACGCATAGAATCGAAAAGTTCTCGTCGTACACCCAGGAGCGACTGTCACGTGTCTGCTGTGCCCGCCACCCCTCTGTCCGGACTGGCGCGGATCGCGCTGGCCGACGACCAATTGCAGCGGGTCGCCGCGCTCGCCGGCACCGCCGAGCAGGCCCTGGTCGCCCCGCCCGCGGCCCGGCCCTTCGTCGCCGCCGCGCTCGCGGACAAAGCGCCGCTGCTGGTGGTCACCGCCACCGGTCGCGAAGCCGACGACCTGACCGCCGAACTCACCGAAATCCTCGGCGCCGCCGTCGCGCAGTTCCCGTCGTGGGAGACGCTGCCGCACGAACGGCTGTCGCCGAGCGCGGACACCGTCGGCCGGCGGCTGCAGGTGCTGCGCCGCCTCGCCCGGCCCGACGACCGCGACTACGGCCCCGAACTGCGCGTCATCGTCGCGACCGTGCGGTCGCTGGTGCAGCCGATGGCGCCGGGTCTCGGCGAGATCGATCCGATCACCCTGCGGGTCGGTTCCGAACACGACTTCGACGAACTCGTCGAACGCCTCGTCGAACTGGCCTACACGCGCGTCGACATGGTCGGCAAGCGCGGCGAGTTCGCGGTGCGCGGCGGCATCCTGGACGTGTTCCCGCCGACCGCCGACCATCCGGTGCGCGTCGAGTTCTGGGGCGACGAGGTCACCGAGCTCCGTCCGTTCTCCGTCGCCGACCAGCGCTCGATCCCCGACGTCGAGGTCGCCACGCTCATCGCGCCGCCCTGCCGCGAGTTGCTGCTCACCGAGGAGGTCAAGGAACGCGCGGCGCAGCTCGCGAAGGACAACCCGGCCGACGCGGCGCTCGTCGAGATGCTCGACAAGATGGCCGGCGGTGTTCCGGTCGAGGGCATGGAGGCGCTGCTGCCCGTGCTGCAGTCCGGTGAGCTGCAGCTGCTCACCGAGGTGCTGCCCGCCGGCACCCACGTCCTGCTGTGCGACCCGGAGAAGGTCCGCACCCGCGCCACCGACCTCGTGCGCACCGGCCAGGAGTTCCTCGAGGCATCGTGGACGGCCGCGTCGATCGGCGGTGCCGCGCCGCTGGACACCGCGAACCTGACCGGCGCCGACGGCCGGAAGATGGATCTCGCGGCCTCGGCGTACCGGACGCTGCGGCAGGTCCGGGAGGCCGCCGAAGCGCAGGGCGTGCCGTGGTGGACGCTGAGCCCGCTCGCCTCCGGCGCCGACACCGAGGTGGTTCTCGAGGTGCAGCCCGCGCCGGAGGTGCGCGGTTCCGAGGAACTGCTGTCGATGCTGTTCGTGAACCTGCGCGCGCACGTCACCACCGGTGGCCGCGCGGTGATCGTGGTCGCCGGTACCGGTACCGGCCTGCGTGTGCTCGAACGGTTGAAGGACAACGAGGTTCCCGCCGCGAAGCTCGAGCCGGGCGCCGAACCGGTCCGCGGCCAGGTCGGCGTGATCAAGGGCGCGCTCCACGAGGGCCTCGTGCTGGCCGGTAACGGCGACAACCAGGTGCCGGGGCTCGTCGTCGTCACCGAGGCGGACCTGACCGGCAACCGGGTCACCACCGCCGAAGGCCGCAAGACGCCCGTCAAGCGGCGCAACCAGGTCGATCCGCTGGCGTTGACCGCCGGCGACTACGTGGTGCACGACCAGCACGGCATCGGCCGGTTCGTCGAGATGGTCGAACGGACCGTGGGCGGTGCGCGCCGCGAGTACCTCGTCATCGAGTACGCGGCGAGCAAGCGTGGCCAGCCCGGCGACCGGTTGTTCGTGCCGATGGAGTCGCTCGATCAGCTCTCCCGGTACGTCGGCGGTGAACTGCCCGCGATCAGCAAGCTCGGCGGCTCCGACTGGGCCAACACGAAACGCAAGGCGCGCAAGGCCGTTCGCGAGATCGCGGGGGAGTTGGTGCGCCTGTACGCGGCGCGGCAGGCGTCGCCCGGTCACGCCTTCGGCCCGGACACCCCGTGGCAGAAGGAGATGGAGGACGCGTTCCCCTTCACCGAAACCCAGGACCAGCTCACCGTCATCTCCGAGGTGAAGGCCGACATGGAGAAGCCGGTGCCGATGGACCGCGTCGTCATCGGCGACGTCGGCTACGGCAAGACCGAGATCGCGGTGCGCGCCGCGTTCAAGGCCGTGCAGGACGGCAAGCAGGTCGCGGTCCTGGTGCCCACGACCCTGCTCGCACAGCAGCACCTGCAGACCTTCACCGAGCGGATGGCCGCGTTCCCCGTCACCGTCAAGGGCCTGAGCCGATTCACCGATCCGGCCGAGTCCCGCGAGATCGTCGCGGGCATGGCCGACGGCGAGGTCGACATCGTGGTCGGCACCCACCGGCTGCTGCAGACCGGAATCCGTTGGAAGGACCTCGGTCTGGTGATCGTCGACGAGGAACAGCGCTTCGGTGTCGAACACAAGGAACACATCAAGGCGCTGCGCACGCACGTCGACGTACTGACCATGTCGGCGACCCCGATCCCGCGCACCCTGGAGATGAGCATGGCCGGCATCCGCGAGATGTCGACGATCCTCACCCCGCCCGAGGAGCGGCACCCGATCCTCACCTACGTGGGCGCGTACTCGGACAAGCAGGTCGCCGCCGCGATCCGTCGCGAGCTGCTGCGCGACGGCCAGGTGTTCTACGTCCACAACCGGGTCAGCTCGATCGACAAGGCCGCCAAGAAGATTCGTGACCTCGTCCCCGAGGCCCGGGTGGTCGTCGCGCACGGCCAGATGAACGAGGACACCCTCGAGAAGACCGTGCAGGGCTTCTGGGAACGCGAATTCGACGTGCTGGTGTGCACCACGATCGTCGAGACCGGCCTGGACATCTCCAACGCCAATACGCTC
>NZ_JADZGH010000162.1:0-41531 GCF_015865005.1 Rhodococcus sp. CX | reverse complement strand
CCGCGGCGCCGGAAACGTTCTCGGAGCCGAACAGTCCGGTCACGTCGCCGGCGTCGGCTTCGACCTGTACGTGCGCCTGGTCGGCGAGGCCGTCGAGGCGTACCGCGCCGCGGCCGACGGCACCCCCATCACCACCGAGGAGACGCCCAAGGAGGTAAGGGTCGACCTGCCCGTCGACGCGCACATCCCCGCCGACTACGTCACCTCCGACCGGCTGCGCCTCGAGGCCTACCGCAAGCTCGCCGCCGCACAGGACGACGCGGCGATCGCCGCCGTCGTCGAGGAACTCGTCGACCGGTACGGCCCGCTGCCCGAAGAGGTCGGCCGGCTCGTGTCCGTCGCGAAGCTGCGGCTGCTGTGCCGCGAATACGGGCTCGAGGAGGTCGCGGTCGTCGGCACCCAGCTCAAGATCTCCCCGATGGAACTGCCCGACTCGAAGCAGATGCGACTCAAGCGGATCTTCCCGGCCGCCCAGTACCGCGCCACCAGCGGCATCGTGCAACTGCCGCTGCCGCGCACCGGCGGGGTCGGCTCCGACCGGGTCCGCGACGTCGAACTGCTCCAGTACATCGCGGACTTCCTGCTGGCCATGGACGGCAAGGCGCAGGGGTCGGTGGACGTGCGGGTCGCGGCGGGGGTGAGCGCGTGAGCGTCGTCCTCCTCGACCCGCGCCGGCCAGGGGTCGTGCCCGCGGCCGCGGTGCGCCTGCTGCGCGGGCCGGTCGAGTACGGCGACGAGGTCCCCGACGAGGTGCGCGCTGCGCTCGGTCTCGACCACGAACCGGGAGCCGACGTGCTCGTGGTTCTCGACGCAGGCAGCGACGCCGTGGCGGCACGGACCGCGCGCGGGGAGACCGTGGTCGCGGCGGACCCGGTGCCCGGCGACCGGTTGCTCGAGGCGGTCGACGTCATGGACCGGCTGTGGGGGTTCGGCGGCTGGGAGGTCACCCAGACCCACGATTCGCTGCGGCGCTACCTGCTCGAGGAAACCTACGAGCTTCTCGACGCCATCGACGAGGACGACCGGGCCGGGCTGCGCGAGGAACTCGGCGACCTGCTGCTGCAGGTGCTGTTCCACTCCCGGATCGCCCAGGAATCACCGACCGACCCGTTCGACGTCGACGACGTCGCCGGCACCCTTGTCACCAAACTGGCGCAGCGGAGCCCGCACCTGACCAACGGTCACACCGGCCCGCTCGACGTCGCCGAGCAGGAGGCGGCGTGGCAGGCGGCCAAGGCGGCGGAGAAGGCGCGGGAGTCGTGCCTCGACGGCATCGCGATGGCGCAGCCGGCGTTGGCACTGGCGGAGAAGGTGGTGTCCAGGAGCGCGGAGGCGGGGTTGCCGGAGGATCTGGTACCCGACTCGCTCGGGACGATCCGGATCGGCGGACAGTCCAGCGCCGAGCATCGGCTGCGGAAGGCCGTGATCGAATTCGCCGGCCGTATCCGCGAAGCCGAGAACGCCGCCGAAGCGAATCGTGGTGAACGCCGGTCGCTGTCGCCCGACGACTGGCACAGGTTCTGGCCACGAGGCTGAGAATCCCGGCGGCCGGTCGTCTCACCGACTCCGGCGACCTGTCGCTTCGCCGAGCATCCGGGCGAGTCGGCGGCCGACCCGGACGACCAGATCCTGTTGCCGCTGTACGTACAATCCTGCCACCGCAAGCCGGGCCGCACGCCGCTGCTCCGAGTCGAGGTGGTGCTCGGCCAGGGCACGCAACATCTCCCGGCACTCGAGGGTGGTGGCGCAGTGCGCCTGCCAGGACGGCACATCGAGCTTGCGTGCCAGTGCCGTGGGCGTCGCGTGTGTCAGGTTCCTCCGCCCGAGTACTTCGGGAACGTGTGCCCACGGTCCCGTCAGTGCCAGTTTCGCGGCGAACACCTCGTCCTCACGCAGCATGTTCCTGCGTTCTATCCGGAGCGCCGGTTCACGACGGATAAGGCTGTACACGGGATCGACGAGGGGAACGTTCTCGTTCAGCATGCCCAAGAATGCGGCAAACCGGGTGACGGGATCACACGAACCGAGGGCAGTGTCGTTGTATCGGGCACTTCGGATGAGGCCCTCGGGAGTGAGGTAGTCCATCCGGTGGGTCACCAGCACGAGCCGGTCGTCCGCGGCGAACGCAGCCAGACTCCGTGAGATGCAATGCGGTGCGAGCCAGTCGTCGTCTCCGACCCACCGAAAGAACGTCCCGGTGGCCAGCCCCAGCACACTGATGTAGTTGTTGAGCACGCCGACATTCACGGGATGCCGGTGGTAGACGATCCGGCGGTGACGCTCGCGGAGATCGCGGCATACTTGTTCGGTGTTGTCCGTGGAGGCGTTGTCGCAGATCACCAGTTCGAGATTCTCGTGATCCTGCGCCAAGACGGACCGCACCACGTCCTCGATACGATCTGCACCGTTGCGCACAGGTAACCCGACCGAGACCAGCGTGCCGGACGCCGATGTCATGGGGTCACACCCGTTCGAGCCAGATCTCCCGCCAGAACGGTACGAACTCGCGCGGGCAACTGACGTTGTGCGAACCGTTGCAGGTGATTCCTTCGAGGATGATGCAGGGATTCTTCATCGTCAGCAGCTCCCCGGTTCTCTCGTCGATGCATCGGGTCACGCGTGCCTGCACCCGGGCGGTGCGGCCGCAGTGGCGTGCCATTTCCTCCTCGAAGCCCATGCCCCGGTTCAACCGATCTTCGTTGAGGGTCTCCATGATCTCGCTCTTGGTCTTGATCCGGACCGTTTCGCCGGGTTGCAGCTTCAGGTGGGCGGTCGGTGTCCTGCCCACCGCCCGGCCCTGCACGAAGCCCCACGGCAGTCCGTTGCGAAACCACAGTTTGCGCGGGAGGAGTCGCCGACTGATGTCCTGTATCCGGTTGAACAGGCCTACGAGGAAAGCTTCGGCGGACTCGACGGGTCGGACGTTTCCGGTTTTCACGTCCGTCACATACTGCCCGAGATCGCGGAACGGAAGGCATGTCGGCGCGGCGCGAAGCAGTTCGGTGGCTTGGCACGAATAACGTGACGTGCCGTCCGGGCCGGGCTCCTTGCGGGTGTTGGCATCGAGCAGTGGAATGTCGACGCATGACGATCGGGGCGGGTTCGGCATTCCCGGCTCCACGCGTTTGAGCCATGCCTCCTTCCAATACAGCGAACACGAAGTCTGGCAACCTCCGTGAGCAGATCCGTCGCAACGTGAGTCGGTCAGGTGGACGGCGTGCTCCATGCGGTGGATGCCGGTTCCGGAGATCGTGTCGCAGAGCTTGTACGCAACCTTGTGCACGGTCAGCCGACGACCACAGAACCGGAGCATTTCCGGCATGAACGGAAGGTTCTCGAGCTCTCCGTTCTCATCCAGGGTTGCGAGAATCTCTTCGGCGCTTCGCACCTCGACGAGGTCACCGACGCGCAAACTCGGAACAGGTGTCCTGGCCACGGACTTCGTCATAGGGATGCCTCCTTCCCCGGTGGCCGCAGGTGCTGTGGAATTGTGGTCGGCCCGGGTCCCGGGCTCCTCGTCGGTATGCCGCTACGAGTCCGTCGCAATGATCGATTTCGTGAGACCGAATATGCGTTCGTGCAAGATCATTGCGTTCGGGAAGTAGTCCCGCATCTCCGTGATGCCGATCAGTTCGGTCCACAGAACCTCGTGGCGCGCCTCTTCGGTGCTTTCAGGACGTGTGTGTACCAGCGGCCAGTGTTCGGCGATGGCGACTCGGGCAGCGGCCGGCATGAACTGCATTCCGGGAAAAAGCCAGTGCGGTTCGACCGGAAAATACCGGTACGGCGTCTGGACCCAATAGCGTGGTGCGAGCTCTCGGACCTGACGAGCCAACTCCGTTCTCCGCGCGTGTCCGCCCACGTGCTCGATGAGCGAATTGGAGAACACGACGTCGAAATGGGTGTCGGTCTTCGCGTCTGCGAGAACTCGTGCGGCATCGCATGCGTCACCGAGGACCGGGGTGATCCACCCGTCGTCGGACTCACCGGGCTCGAAGAGATTGAGTACGGTGACGCGGCCCGGCCTGATCGGGGCGCGGCGCCAGGTCTCCACCGTGCCACCGAGGTCGAGAACGTGTGCCTTCTCGATCTCAGGGAACGCCTCGGTGAACATCTGCCAACGCCGCATCCTCGCCTTCGCACCGAGAGATGTCGGAGAATCCACGACCATGCGTCGTATCCGGGTGCCGTTCACGCGATCCCTCCGGCGGTGTGGCTCTCGAGGTTCGTGAAGGACCACACTATCACCGTCGGGTGAGTAGGAGACCGATCTCGACACCGTTCGAGGGGGACGTCCCCGGCCGGGGGTATTACTCTCGAATTCATGACCCGACAAAGGGTTCGTATCGCAATCGTGGGTATCAACTATGCCCCCGAGTCGATCGGGATCGCGCCGTACACGACTCTTCTCGCATCCGGACTGGCTGCCCGTGGACACGACGTTCGGGTGTTGACCGGCTTCCCGCACTATCCGGAGTGGATCCGCCGCGAGGGGCGCTTCCGTCTTCGATCCGAGGAATTCGCGAATCACGTTCGTATCGGCCGTTTCGGTCACTACGTTCCGCGGCGAGCGACGGCGTTCGGGCGTGCCGTGATGGAAACCACCTTCGGGTTGCAGGTTCTGCTGGCACGATGGAACGACCCCGAGGTCGTTCTGTTCGTGAGTCCGCCATTGCTTGCCGCAGGGATGTCGGCGTTGCGAGCGCGATTGTCGCGGTCGCGGCCGGCGGTCGGAGTCATCGTTCACGACATCTACAGCCGCGGGGTCGCGGAGACCGCGGCGATCGAAGGGAGGTCGGCTCTGGCGGTTCAAGCGCTGGAGGCGGCAGTCGTCCGGCTGGCGGACGAGGTCGTGGTGATCCACGAGGGGTTCACGGAGATCCTGGAGCACCTCGGTATCGAGCGCGGCCGGATCCGCACCATCCGGAACTGGAACCACGTCGCGCCACCGGATCCTGCGGCGAGCGCGGTGTTCCGCGTGGAATCGGGATGGGACCCCGACGAGGTGGTGGTCCTGCACTCGGGGAACATGGGGGCCAAGCAGGGCTTGGAGAACGTGCTGGCGGCTGCGCGACTGGCGAGTCTCCAACGACTCCGCGTCCGGTTCGTTCTGCTCGGCGACGGAAATCAGCGCGCCCGTCTGGAGTCGGAGGGTGCGGGTATCGATACCCTGCAGTTCCTGGATCCGGTCGGTGACGAGGTCTTCCCTTCGGTCCTGGGAGCTGCGGATGTGCTTCTGGTGAACGAACGTCCCGGTGTGGCGCAGATGGCGGTTCCCAGCAAGCTGACCTCCTATCTCAATTCCGGGAAGCCCGTCCTTGCCGCGACGGACGAGGACAGCTTCGCCGCGACGGAGGTTGCCGCGTCGGGCGCGGGTGTCCGGGTTCCGGCCGACCGGCCGGACCTACTGCTTCGTGAAGCGGTGCGGCTGGGTACGGACAGCGTGCTCGCAGCTCGGCTTGCGGAGTCGGGACGGCGCTACTGCGCCGGCACGCTGTCCGAGCACGAGGCCCTGGATCGCTACGAGGAATGGATCCTGGATCTCGTGCGTGCCCCCCACGGGTTGGGAGCACGTTGATGCCGAAGCGGGCATTCGTGACCGGCATAACCGGGCAGGACGGGTCCTATCTCGCCGAGTTCCTGTTGGACAAGGGCTACGAGGTGCACGGAGTCATTCGCCGCGCGTCGACGTTCAACACGCACCGCATCGACCACCTGTATGTGGACCCTCACCAGCCCGGCGCAAGGCTCTTCCTGCACTACGGAGACCTCGTGGACGGGGCGCGGCTCGCAACATTGCTTTCGACGATCCGTCCTGACGAGGTGTATCACCTGGCGGCGCAATCTCATGTCCGGGTCAGCTTCGACGAGCCGGAATACACCGCCGAGACAACAGCATTCGGAACTCTCAGATTGCTGGAGACCATTCGTCGGATCGGCCTCGACTGCCGCTTCTATCAGGCCTCGAGTTCCGAGATGTTCGGGCCGTCGCCGCTGCCGCAGAGCGAAACCACTCCGTTCCATCCGCGTTCACCGTACGGCTCGGCGAAGGTCTTCGCTTTCTGGACGGCGTGCAACTACCGGGAGGCGTACGGACAGTTCGCCGTCAACGGCATCCTGTTCAACCACGAATCGCCCAGGCGAGGAGAAACCTTCGTCACGAGGAAGATCACGCGCGCGGTCGCGCGTATCCGGGCTGGGCTCGACCGTTATCTGTATCTGGGCAACATCGACGTGATCCGTGACTGGGGATACGCGCCCGAATACATCGAGGGAATGTGGCGGATGTTGCAGGCCGACACCCCCGACGACTACGTCCTCGCGACGGGAACGGGATATTCCGTGCGCGAGTTCCTCGCTCTCGCCTTCGATCACGTCGGACTCGATTGGGAGAAGTACGTGCGATTCGATGACCGGTATCTTCGTCCTGCCGAGATCGATGCGTTGGTCGGCGACGCGGCGAAGGCCAGATCCTGCCTCGGCTGGGATCCTCGGGTGCGGACCCCGGAACTTGTGAAACTGATGGTCGATGCCGATATCTCGGCGCTCGAGGCCGGGGAGCGGCACTGGATCGACAGGCCTGCGCTTCCGGGTTGGAGCACTGCACCGAGTTGACCACGGTCGGGTCAGCGGCGATACGTGTCCTGGTGTGCGAGAAACCACTCGTAGGTCGTTCTGATTCCTTCTGCGAGAGGAATCTTCGCGGACCACCCGAGGTCTGTGAGGCGCTTGGTGTCGAGCAGTTTGCGGGGGGTCCCATCGGGTTTGGATGCATCCCACCGAATCTCCCCGTGATAACCGACGGTGTCGGCGATGATGCGTGCGATCTCCGCGATCGTGACATCGGAACCCGAGCCCACATTGATCGGGCGCTCTCCGTCGTAGTGATCCAGCAGGAAGTGGAACGCGTCAGCGGCGTCGTCGACATGCATGAGATCGCGCCGAGGCAGTCCTGTGCCCCAACAGGTCACGTGTGGAACATCCGCGAGCATCGCTTCGTGGAAGCGCCGGATCATCGCGGGTACGACGTGGCCGTCGTGCGGAGAGAAGTTGTCGCCCGGACCGTAGAGGTTCGTCGGCATGGCGCTGATATAGGGCAGCCCGTGTTGCCTACGGATCGCGGTGACCTGCGCGACCCCGCCAAGCTTGGCCACCGCATAGCCTTCGTTCGTCTCCTCCAGTGGGCCGGTGAACAGGGCCTCTTCACGGATCGGCTGCGCTGTCAACTTCGGATAGATGCAACTCGAACCCAGGAAGAGGAATCGCTCCACCCCGTTCGAGACCGCGCTGTCCAACAGGTTGAGCTGTAGCCGCAGATTGTCGGAGAGGAAGTCCGCAGGTCGAGCGGCATTCGCCGCGATTCCGCCGACCCGCGCCGCCGCGTCGACCACGACCTCCGGGCGGACATCGCGGAAGAAGGCTGCGGTCGCGTGGGCGTCGCGAAGATCCAATTCCGATGAATCGAGTCCGATGAGGTTCTCGAATCCACACGCAGCGAAGTGGCGCCACAGGGCTGAGCCGACGAGACCCTGATGCCCGGCGATATAGATCCGGGTGCTCGGCGACATCGATGGGAAGCTGGTCACGGTACGACCGTATTCGACGCAGCGCGGCGCATTCGGCGATTCACCATGCACAGCGCGCTTTCGTTCCCGAGCGAAGGCCGATCAGGCGTGCGCACAGCACTCCTTCGATACAATTCCGAGAACGGAGAAGCCCTGAGATGCACGGATTGGGCAGAAGCAATGCCGCTCACAAAATCCGAGAATCGACGCGATCCGCCTCGGCCGCATCCTGCGCCGTGGCCCCGTATGGTCGTGGACGCAGTCCCGATCGACCTGATCGATCGCGAACTGGCGATGTCACTGATCATCGATGCACTCACCGCACCGGCTCCGCTGGTCGTCGCCTCGGCGAATCTCGACCATCTTCATCATTTCGGGGGCGACGAGTCCTGGGCCGCGAGGCCACCCGCCGTATCCGTGGGGGCGGCACCGGAGGGGTTGCGTTGGCTCACGCTCCTCGACGGGGTGCCTCTCGTCCGGAAGGCCGAGGCGCTCAGTGGCCGGGACTGGCCGAAACTGTCGGGTAGCGACTTGATCGGCCCGATTCTCGAGTATGCGGCGAGGCAGGGTACGCGCGTCGGTTTTCTGGGTGGAACCGCCGGAACACACGAGCGTCTCCGTGCGGCGCTCAGCACACGTCTTCCGACCTTGAACATCGTCGGTACCTGGTCACCGGCGAGATCCGAACTGCAGGATCCTGCCAGTTCGGCGGCGATCGCCGGACAGATCCGTTCCGCCGGCGTGGAGATCCTGGTGACCGGACTCGGAAAGCCCCTGCAGGAGAATTGGATTGCGCAATTCGGTAAGGAAACGGGCGCTCGGGTGCTTCTCGCCTTCGGCGCAGTTGTGGACTTCCTTGCCGGCAGGGTGCGCAGGGCGCCGAGGTGGATTGCCGACAGCGGGCTCGAGTGGGCATGGCGGCTGATGCTGGAACCTCGCCGGTTGAGTCATCGCTATCTCGTCGAAGATCCACCGGAGTTGCTGAGGCTGATGCGCAAAGCCCGGACTGTGCAGCGTGGATCGATGATGTTGATCCACGACGCGAGCGCAGCGCGCGGGACGTTCGTCGCGCCCGGGCGAAGGGCCGTCGTCACCGTTGTGGTGGTGACGCACAACAGTGCTGACGATATCTCCAGGTTGATCGACGACCTGAGCCTCGCGGCTCACGAGCTGTCCATCCGGGTGGTCGTCGTCGACAATCGCTCCTCGGACGGCACACCCGCGTTGGTGCGCCTGCACCCCGATGTCACACTCGTCGAAACCGGGGGCAACCTCGGTTATGCCGGTGGAATCAATGCGGCTCTCCCGTTCGTCGATCCTTGTGACGCCGTGTTGATCCTGAACCCCGATCTGACACTGGCGGTCGACACCGTGACACGTCTGATGGCCTCGCTCCGCTGCGACGATCGTATCGGTGCGGTGGTGCCACTCATCTTGGACGAGAACGGTGAGCTCTATCCCTCGATTCGTCGCGAGCCGTCGCTCATGGGTGCGGTCGGTGACGCATTGTTCGGCGGCAGGTTGCGCAAGAGGCCGCGGTTTCTGTCCGAGATCGTCTACAACCCAGAAGATTACCTCGACGCACACGATGTCGACTGGGCGACGGGAGCAGCGGTGCTGATCCGGGCGTGGGTCGCGCGAGAGGTCGGCCCCTGGAACGAAGAGTTCTTCCTCTACTCGGAGGAAACGGACTACTTTCGCCGCATCCGAAAGGGAGGACACCTGGTTCGGTTCGAACCGTCCGCGATCGTGCAACACCGGCAGGGGGGATCGGGCACATCGCCCGCCCTCACGCGACTCATGACCGTGAACCGCGTTCGCTACGTGGAGCGTCATCACGGCGGCACGTACTCGATGCTGTTCCGATCTGTAGTTGCACTCTCCGAAGCGCTGCGCGCCTACGATCCGGAGCACCGGCGCACACTGTCCACCGTTCTGAGGCGCAGGAAATGGCGAGAACTACCTCACGCAACCACAGATGACTGAATCACTTTCCGGCCACACTCGACGCGGCGCTGTGATCGTTCCTGCATACAACGAGGCAGGGGTGATCCAACGGACGCTCGTGCCGCTCGGCCCGCCCGCAGCGGAGGGATACTTCGAACTCGTCGTGGTGTGCAACGGCTGTACCGACGACACCGCCGCGATCGCCCGAAGAATCCCGGGCGCGCGGGTGGTCGAGTTGGCGGAAGGATCGAAACCAGCAGCTTTGAATATCGGCGACCAGGTTGCTTCGCTCTGGCCTCGACTCTATCTGGATGCCGACATCCGGATTTCGGCTGCTGCCGTGCTGGACGTCCTCGATCGTCTCGCCCGCGGTGACGTTCTTGCCGCACGTCCGCCGTTCCGCTACGACTTCGGCGGCGCCGATCCGCTGGTCTGCAGTTACTATCGTGCCCGACAACGGATTCGACGGAAACCTGTGTTGTGGGGGGCCGGCGTGTACGCCCTCACCGAAGCAGGACACTCGAGATTCGGGTCGTTCCCGAACCTGATCGGAGACGACCTCTTCGTGGACGAGCAGTTCGATCCGGACGAGAAGGCCGTCGTCGATACGGAACCTGCGGTGGTGAAGACTCCGAACGACATCACGAGTTTGCTCGCGATTCTGCGGCGCAGCCGGCGCGGCACAGCCGAGGCCCGTCCGGGTGTCGGCAGCGCGGGTGGCACGGGTACGGCCACCGCGCTCGCGGTGTTGCGGTCGGTCCACGGTCCGAAATCTGCCGCAGATACATTGGCGTACATTGCTTTTGCGCTCGCCGCTCGATGGGGTGCGCGCCGAAGGACCGTCGGCTGGGAACGCGACGAAAGTAGTCGGTCTCTCGGCTGATGCCTCGTCACTGCTGGTGCCTCGTCATTCGAAGGCGCAGCCGGCTCCGTCGAGGCGGTAGAGATGAACTGCGTTTCCGTCGACGAAGAAATCGCGAAAGGTCTTGTCGACGACGGGGATCGTGCGGCCTTCGTCCAGGACCTCCACCTGGGTCGCATCGCCGCACGAGAGTGTAATCGTGGCGTCGCCGCCCGAGTTTCGGGTGGATCCGGCGAGGATGTACAGATTGCCGTCGTGATATTTCGTAGCCGCGTCGACGGGCCCGTCGGTCTTGGCGAATCCGTCGACGAACGGCGCATTGAGCACTGGGGCGAGACTCGTGATCTGATTGTTGACCGCCGATACCTCGCCGCGGATGGCATCTCCGCACCGGTCCCGGAAAAGGTTGTACGACAGGCAAGGACCTCCGAAGTTGTGGGCGAAGTAGATGATGCCCCGTGCGCCGTTGATGATGCTGCTCCAGACCGCGGCTCTGATCTGTGGGCCGGTGATCCCGGCCTCCGCGCTCTCCGAGAAGGGCTGCCCCACTTCGACGAAGTTCCACACCGGCATGGCCGCGCGTGGCTGGACCAACGAACGAACGTGTCGCGTCGTCACGCCGTAGTTCGCAGCCAGTTGGCATTCCGAAGGGGGGAGATCGGTCTGTCCGTTCGTTCTGAGGACACCACCCTCGTTCGCCTGACAGATGCTCTCGTCGGTGAACCAGTAGTTGTCCGCGGAAACGACATCCTGGAAATCGTTGACGAACCGCTGGGCCGCATCCCGGGTATCCCAGAATGTAACGCCCTTACCGTAATTCGTGAACGCAAGGATGTCCGGAGGTATCCTGTCTCTGAAGGCCGACATCACCGTGTAGCCGCACTCGGCGTCCTCGGGCATGCAGATCGGCCCTTCCCCCGGCAATCGGCCTGTCCACGGTGCCTCGCCGGCTCCTGCCCACATGTCCGCCTCGTCCGTGGTGAACTGACCGGCCATCAGGGGGTCGGCCCGACTGGGCAGCGCGAACATTCCGGCGTCGCGTATTGCGCGAACGTTGCTGTCCTCGGTCAATTCCACATAGGTGTTCAGACCGAGTGCGCGATCGCTGCCGGCCTCCTCGGGAGAGGTCACCTTGGCGAACCAGATTGCGAGCGGAAAGAAGTCCGAGGACGCCGGTAGTGAATTGTCGAACATGTCGTAGTAGTTGTCGCCGCCGTCGACCGGACGTAACGACGGACCCGATGGTTCGAAGACGACATCGACGAAATAGGCGGTGCCGCCGTCCGACTGATCGGGGATACCGCTGCCGTATGTGAACAGCCCTCGGAGTGCGGTCAGCCAGCCGGTTCCTACGGTTGCACCCCCATCGAATGCGTCGGGATCGGCCGAATGGTTTCCCTGCGAGGCGCGATAGGAGATCACGTAGTTCCTGTCCGCCTGTATCGGAATCGGAGTGTCGAAAGGAATCTCTCGCCAACCGTCCGGCCCGGCGGGTATGGGTGTGGTTCCCAGGACGGTGCCGTCGGTCGACCACAGGGTCGCCGTGACCGGGGCAGTGTTCGCGGACCCTTGGAAAAACCTTGCTGCCGTGACGGTTCCGTTGCTGGATGCGGAGAACTCGGTGCCGAGCTCGATCGATCGACTGTTCGGATCTGCGATTACCGGCGGTACGGATCCGTCGGGCCACATGCTTTCCGCCGCCGTATCGACGACTCGAGGCTCCTCGGACGGGATGCGCGTGCAGGAGGCGCAGATCATCGCGACGAGAATCGGAGCCACGAGCAATCGTGCGATCGATCGTCGGTCGAACACTGTTCTAGCCTTCCGGCGGCCCGGCGGTATCGTGCCCGACGAAGTGGCGGCCGGGCGTGGCAGGTTCCGGTACCGCAATGTTGTAGGTCGACCAGAGCAGGCCGAACACGATGAAGAACGTCAAAGTCGCCTGTTGGTAGTAGAACAGGTCGAAGGTGGTGCTGGAGACGAGGATTCCGACCATCACCGACCCCATCATGTAGGCCTGATCGCGTTCCCGAGTCGAGTCGGCGCGGCGTAGGCCCGCCGAGATGGCGAAGATCGCACCACCGGTCAGCAGGATCATCGCAGTGAGGCCTACGGCGCCGCCCTGGACGAGCATCCGCAGCCATTCGTTGTCCAGGAGCGGGTATGCACTCGGGGGCGCGCCCCCGAGACCGAGGCCGAAGATGGGATGTTCACGAAAGGTCTGCGACACTGCGGCATAGTCGGCCGTACGTGTCAGAATACTGTCGTCTTGTACCGATCCGGTGATCGTTCTCCACAAGGCATCGAACGTCTCCGGGAAGTACGCGATGTAGCCGAATATTGCGATAGTTCCGGCGACGACGGCAACGAGGAGTTGGCGCACCCGGAACGCGAACATGTAGACGAGCAGGCACGCGAGCAGAGTAAGCACCCCGGTGCGGGAGATGGCGGCAGGCATGGAAACCAGTGCCACACAGCAGGCGACCGCCGAAGCCCAGCGCAGCGTACGGTTCGTGGCAAAGCGCGCAAAATGAATCGTCATCGGCACGGTCACGGCAGCGAGAACGGAGAACTCGATCGCGTGCTCGGACGTTCCGAGCACGCGGACGGTGCCCATCCGCTCCGTGAGAGAGAGGTACTCGGACTCGAGGTTCGCCACGAAGCCCGGTGGCATCAGCAGAAAGCGAAGATCGAGCGAGAGCATGCTCTGGAGCAAACCGACAGAGCACGCGAAAGTGAGCCCGGCGGTGAGACAACCGAGGATGATGGTGCGCTGGCGAACAGTGTGGACTCGCACGAGGACGAACAGGGCAACCCCGACGTTTGCGATGAGGCCGATGATGGCCCGAGTCTTGTTCGCCTCCACGAGGGCGTCGCCGGTGCGGAGCAGTCCGACCCCGTAGACCAGTGTCAGCAGCAGGAAGAAGAGGAGTACGACGATCACGCCGGGATTGACGGTGCGGTGATCCGTATTGCGCCGCAGCGTGAGGAAGCCGAGAACAGCGAGTCCGAAGAGCATCACGGCGATCACGCGGGCGGGTGAGCCGTTGCTCTTGAGCGGCCCCGGCGGAACTGCATAGGCAGGCAGAGCAGGGATGAGGAGGCACAGGAAGCAGAGCAACCAAGGAGTGCGTTCCCGCTGCCCGGATGTGCCGGCCACGTCCGCGTAGCCGCCGGTATGCCGACCGAGTGCAGCGAACGAGGTGGTTTTCATCGGGCATCGACCGCGTCGTCGTCCGGAGCTGCACGCCCGCGCTCCGCGTCGGGGTCGTATGGGGTCGCACCGTCACCCGGTGTCTCGGAGATCGGCGGTCTCGGTGTTGTCGACGCGGCCGATCTCCGCCGGGTGATCAGGACGTCGACAAGCACGGTAACCAGGATCGAGAGGCCGGTACCGGCACCGAGGATCGCGACGGTCGACCGCGTGCGGGTGGGCATCGCAGCGGCCGGCGTTCCCGGTGGTGTGACGACGAACGGCGTCACCATTTGATCCTCGGGTACACGCGCCTGCTGCTGCAGGGTCCGCAGCGTCACTTCGGCCTGCGCCGCCACCAATTCGAGGGTCTTCGTCACTTCGGCGGGGTCCGACGAGGTCTGCTCGACGAAGACCATGGGTAGTTGGGGATTCGGGGGTGGGGTTGGAAAAGCTTTCGCGGTGTAGTCGGGTGAGCCTCCGGCTGCCACAACGCGGTCCACCACAGCCGGCTCTCTCAACCCCAATGCTGTCAAATTGGCCACCAGTGAGGCTCCGCCGACATCGAGCAGGCCGTTCCGCCGGACCTCACCGCCGGCCGTGGGCGCGTCCTGCCTGACACTCGGGGGAGCCAGACCGATAATCGTGTTCGCGTAGTAGACGGGCTGCACGGAACTGTAGACGCTGTAGCTGTACCACGCCGTGATTGCCAGTAGCGGAAGCAGGACATACCACCGCCGGAAGCACGACCGCGCGACATCGAACAGGTCCACGTCAATGCTCCCTCGTCATCGGTTCAGCCACCACGTGATACGCACGCAACGTCGAACCGCACTCGACGACTCGGCCACCCTCAGGGCTCCGACCAGCATCAACCCTACCGAACAGAGCCCTGTGTGCATGTCGATTCCGTCCTAGTCGACTCCGCTTCGGTCGACTAGGACGACACCCACCGGAGAAATCCCACAGTCGCGGAGACTTTCGGTCGCTCGGGCCAGGTCCCGTCTGCGGGTCTCGGCCGGTACGACGATCAGCAGCACTCCATCGGCGTACCCACCGACTATCGATGCCGTGCAGGTTGACAGGACAGGGCTCACCGCGACGACGACGGTTGTTCCGTCGATACGCAGATCTTCGATCATCGATTCGGGATCGGCACCCCGGAAGCCGCTTTCACCGGAGGGAGGAGAATCGGACAATCCGCGTGCAGAGGGTCCTCTCGACTGTTCTTGTAGGGGGGACCGATCTCGAATCGCGCTCTCGTCGTAGTCGAGAACGACCGCACGGTCACCGGCCGAGATCATGACCTGACCGAGATTCGACGCGACCACTGCCGTATCGGCCTCGCCGTTCGGGGACGCCAGGACCCAGACCGCCGACCGGTCGTCCGGCCCGGCACGTCGCCGGGTGAAGGAGCGCAGACGCAACCGCAGTCGGCGATACTCGTCGAGTTCGTCGTCCGTCGGCGTACCGGTACCTTGGACGCGTACGAGCACCGGAGCGCCGGATACTTCGGCGGCGCAGCGCGCGGTTCGTACGAGCGGGTCGGTTCGAGCCCGGATCCATGCCGCGACGCTACCGAGTAACAGACCGAAGAGCACTACTGCGGTGGCGAGACCTGCGCGTTCGGTCCACGACTGTCGTGGCTCCGATGCTGTCGAAACGATCGTGGTTTCGACTTTCTGATCGTCTTCACCGGTGGGTGTCTCCAGAACATCGACGTATCGGACGAACTCACGTGTGACCGTGTCGGCCAGAAGGCGCGCTCGTTCGGGGTCTTCGTCGGTGACCGCGACGTCGATGAGGGAGGTCTTCGGTGGGACGATCGTTGCGCTGACCTTGCCGGCCACCTGCTGAGCGCTCATCGGCACAGCGAGCGCGTCGACGACGAGATTGCTTACGACTTCGCTGGTCAGCAGAGCGACATAGGAATTCACTCTTCCGGAGACGACCTCGTCGTTCTGGTAGGCAGTTGCCGTCGTGGAACCTTCGATCGACACCATCAGCCTGGCGGTCGATACGTATCGGCTCGGGGTCAGCAACAGCCACACGGCACCGATGGCGATCACGACTATCGTGACGACGACGAACGTCCTCCGGTAGGGCCTCGTTTCGGCGAGGAATGCATTCGATCTCAATCTGTGGCCTCGATCCGCTTGTCGGCCTCGGATTTACGGATCGAATTCGACCGAGCCCGCGCGTCGAACAGCACGACCGTATTCGCCGGCAGTAGTGGTGAGACCTGCCGGAGCTGTTCCTCCGTGGTGGCATTCTCTCTTACCGCGAGCACTGCCACATCGGATTCGGCCTCGATCGTCGCGGCGGTCGTCACCGAAGGACAGGCCAGCACCACGAACGCGTACAGCTCACGAAGCTCGTGGAGCGTACTGCGAAGCGCGGCGGACGCCGCAG
Organism: Rhodococcus sp. CX; assembly: GCF_015865005.1. Classification (NCBI taxonomy): domain Bacteria; kingdom Bacillati; phylum Actinomycetota; class Actinomycetes; order Mycobacteriales; family Nocardiaceae; genus Rhodococcus; species Rhodococcus sp. CX. The sequence goes on along the minus strand of NZ_JADZGH010000162.1, from coordinate 25,552 downwards.
GACTCCCGAGATCGCCCGGTGTGGTGCCCACGCCCACGAAGTCGCCGGCCGGTGTTCGGACAACGGCGTTCGACGCTGCCGCGTCCCCACGCGCGAGGTCGGAAATTCCCGGCACATCGAGCCCGGACAGCAGCGAGGTCGAGTCGGCGTCTCGGAAGTCGAGATCGACCAGGACCACCGAATCACCGTGCGCGGTGAATACCGACGCCAGGGCGACGGCCGAATCCGACGTGGTCGGGCCTGGGCCGGCGCCGACCACCGTGATCACCCCGCGTCCGGGCTGCGGTAGGGCGGCGAGCAAACGATGCAGGATCGCCCGCACCTCCGGCGTGAGTTCGTCGGCGGGACCACCGCGGATCGAGCCGATCAACGGCCGCCCGGAGATTCGTGCGGCATCGAGCGGGTCTCGGATCGAACGGTCGAAAAGCGAACGTAGCACCGCTGCGGTCGCGCCGAGAACCAGACCGGCCACAGCCGCCGCGAGCAGGGTGACCGGGACCGTCGCCCCGAGGAACACAACGCGGGCGGCGGGCGTCGGCGTGTCGACCACCACCAATTCGGCTCGGGGAACCAGTGATCCGGGAACCGACTCCAACGTGCGAACGGTTGCCGCCAGTTCGGAAAGTAGTACCGTCGCGATCCGATCGGCCTCGGTGGGGGAGCGGGCTCCGAATTCGAAATCGATGAGCGCGGTCCCGGACGGATTGTGTGCCGTCACCCGCTCCGACAGCTCCGTAGGGGTGACCTCGAGTCCGAGATCGGCGACCACGCGGGCCGCGAGGTCATTGCTGCGGGCCAACGCGGCATAGGTGCGGGCGCGTCCCTGGGCATAGGAGTCGCCTCCGTCGAGAACCCGGCTCACGTCTCCGGGTGTGCGAACGAAAACGGTTGCGTCGTAACGGTACAGAGGAGGTCGGATGAACAGGAACAGGGTGGTCGCGGCCAGTGCGAGCAGCGCACCCCACACGAGCCAGCGCCATCGCTCGCGTAGTACCCGGACGTATTCGGCGATCGGTCCTGTCATGGCCGGACCTGCTGTTCGAGAGGTTCGAGCGATTCGGTCAGTGCCGCGCCTATCGCCTGGGATCCCAGCGCGTTCGGGTGCCTACGGTCTTCGGCGAGCAATCTCGACGTGTCCCGATCGATCATCGATGCGATGGGATCGACGAACAGCACGTCCTGGGCGGCAGGTTCGGTGGCGAGCCGAGCGATGAATGCGTCGTCGAATCCGAGATCGTCCGCGGGATCGGTGAGGAAGCGGGGCCTGACGAAGACCACCGCGGCCTCGGGCCATGTCCGCCGGACGTCCTCGATGGTCGCCACCATTTCCCGGTAGACGTCCTCCGAAGGCGGAAAGAGATCGTTTCGACCACCGTCGAGCACGACGACATCGGGATCGTGGACGGTGGCCAGCCGGGGGATACGTTCGGTGAACGAGGTCGATCGGCCCGAGTACTCGTCGACGACGAATCTGTTGGCCGGACCGCCGCTGATGTACCCGGTTCCCGGTACGGCGGAGAGATTGCACAACCAGCCCATCTCGACCGCGGTGGTACACGCGTAGGACATCTCGGCGAGCCCGTTCCCTGCAGTGTACGAATCGCCGATGAACAGTGCGGAGGGACGGTTGTACTCTGCGACCTGTTGCCGGGTGACGTCCGTGGACGCGGCTGTGGCATCGGTCGTGACCGTCGGTCCCGCGACGATCACGACGCCGACGGCGATCGCAGCTGCCGAGACGAGCGCGGCCAGGTCCCAACGATTGAGCCGGCCCGTGGTCCGGCCATTTCCGGAAACCGGTCGTCGTCCGGAAACCGCCCGTGGTCCGGAAACCGCCCGTGGTCCGGAAACCGCCCGTGGTCCGGAAACCGCCCGTGGTCCGGAAACCGGTCGTCGTCCGGAATCCGGTCGCCGCACGCGTCGGGCATCGGCTCGGCGGCGGACCAGGACGATGCCGAGCAGGATCACTACAGCGAGCACAGTTGCGGCCACCGCCGTCCGCCGGCTGCGGGTCATCGGGAGACCTCCGTACGCACCCACGCGGCGATACTGTCGGCGAGCTCGGACTGCCCGGCGTCCGTGGGACCACTGAGATCGGGCCACATCCGATCCTCGGTCAGCAATGGGGGATCGAGCGCATCGAAGTAGGGGACCCCTGCCTGCTCGGCGGTGGCCCGCAGGGCCTCGGACACCCGGATCACCGATTCCGGAGGCGGCGACTCGAACCACGATGGCCCGACGACGAGCGTTCGCTTGCCTGCGAGAATGCTCTTGTTGATCGCGTCGATCGCCCCCACGGATATCGCATCCGTCTCCGGGAGGCCGGTATCCGCGAGTCCGCCGACGATCAGGACGACGTCCGGGTCGTCACGTAGCGCTCGGTCGACCTGGTAGGTGAAGGCGTGCCCACCCTGCCCGTCGGCGACGTAGCCGGAGTCGGGAAGAGCGAAGTTGGCGACCGACCATCCCGTTCGTTCGGCCATGAGCGTCGGCCACACCACCCGGTTGCGGAACCCGGCCGACCAGTCGTCCCCGACCACCGCGACCCTGAGCGGGGAACGGTCCGCGTCGCTGCGCGTCGCGAGCCCCGACGCGGCGAGGAGACCACCTATCAGGACGACGGCGACGACTGTCGCCAGAATGCGGGGGAGGGTGACGACGTGTTTCATCGCGTGCCCACCAGGTTGTCGTACGTGTCGAGCAGTCTGTCGGCGACTGCGGGCATGCCCTGGTGAACCTGCACGGTACGGCGTCCGTTCTCGCCCATCGCGCGTGCCAGGGAGTCGTTCGTGAGCAGGGTTGCAACTGCTTCGACCAGGGCTGGAACCGCAGGGTCCGCGACGATACCGCTACCGGTTCGCTCGATCAGGGGTGCCAGTCCGCAGTCGCGTGTCACCACGACGGGAAGGCCGACGGACATCGCCTCCAGCACCGACATCGGGTACGGCTCGCGGACCGCGGGCAGTACGTACACGCTCGCCTCGGCCATTCTGCGGGGAACATCGGCAGGGTCGAGAGCTCCTTCCCACGAGATTCGGGCATCCGGCGCGGCCGCGAGTGCGGTGCGCAACGCCCGGCCGTCGCCTCCGTCGGGCCCGATGAGGGTGAACCGCGCGTCGACTCCCGAGGACAGCAGCGCTCTCGCAGTCTCCACGAACGCCGTCGGGCGCTTGCGTGCATGGATGCGCGCAACGAAGAGGACCTCGGGAGGTTTCGTGTTCGATCGGGGAGGGGTGTTCGATGGGCGCGGCGGATAGATGGGGACGCCGTTTCCGAGTTCCACGAACCGGGGGCGGGCGGGAACGGACCTGGTTCGCGTCACGGCGTCCAACTGGTCCTTCTCCAGCGGCGTCAGGTGGAACACCGCCCCGGCGGCCAGCAGCACCTTGCGCGTCCACACGGCGTCGAGCGGACCGGCGAGCGGATGGCGGGACGGAATGATCATGCCGTGGGTCTGGACCGCATAGGGGATTTCGTGACGTCGCGCGCACACCGCCACGGGAAGAACCACGAGATCACGACCGAGGTGGATGTGGACGACATCGAAGCCGGTCCGGTTGTGGTGGAACCATCGTTGCAGACCGGGCGCGCCGACACCTGCGAACCCCGTTCCGGGAACGAGGGTTCGAGCAGTGAAGAGGCGTACCGGAACGCCGTCGACCCGGTTCGGTGGCACCCGGTAGCCGCGGGTGCCGGCGGCGACCGTCACTTCGTGGCCCCGGTCGATCAGTTCCGCACTCTGGTTGAGCGCGACGCGGGCCGGTCCCCCGTATGCGCCGTCGGGATCGAGAAGCGTGACAACCTGGAGGATGCGCACGAATCATCCCGGGGTGACGATCGCACGAGGAGCACGCACGAGTGAATCGGGAGGAACGTCCGACGTCACGAGTGCCCTTGCGCCCACGACCGAATTCGCGCCGACGGTCACTCCCCGCAGGACGGTGGCACCGGCGCACAGCCAGACCCCGTCCTCGATGACAATCGGACCGTTGTCGAATTCGAAGGTCGGCGATTGCCGGTCGTGGCTTCCGGTACACAGATATGCGTACTGCGAAACGCAGACATCCGAGCCGATGACGATCTCGTCGAGGTTGTAGAGGTCGGCGTTCGTTCCGATCCACGAATCGTTGCCGATCGTAAGCTTCCAGGGCCATTGGACATTCACGCGATGCCTGATGAGCACGCCGGTACCGATCTCGGCGCCGAACAAGCGCAGCAGGGTGCACCGCAGGCGGGCCGGACACCACACCTGGGTGAAGATCAGCGTCGATACCACGACCCAGAGGGCCTGGGCCGCGAAACCGCGGCCCTTGTCGTAGGAGTGACCTCGCCGGGATCGCAACGATCGCTTCGATTGTGCAGCGGACACACACACCTCCGCAGGGCACGGCACTACACTTCGAGAGGGTACGCCGTGTTCGGCTCCGAGCGAGGGGCATTACGTGACAGTTCTCGCGAGAGCATCCGTCCGCACCGTGGCGGAACGGCGGACCGCCCACATCCGGGTGCTGGCCCGGGTACTGCTGTTGGCCGCCGGTGCCACGTCGGGCATTCAGCTGGCGAACTTCACCGTCACCGGATTGTCGCTGGTCTGTCTCCTGCTCGCACCCGGATTCCTGCTGATGAAGCATCGGGGAGTCGATCTGCTCCCGATCGTTCTGGCTCTCGTGGGATCGTTGTCGTTTCTCGTCTCGTGTGCTGTCAACGACGTAAGCCTGCTGTGGCCGAATGCAACTGCGTTTCCGGCAATTCTGCTCTACCTCGTCGGCCTGACGGTTCTCACCGCGCGTTCGATCGATGCGATCGCCACGGTCCTCGCCGGAATCGCCACCGGCACAATGATTTTCTTTCTCACTCAGGGCATCGAACTGACCCGGACCGGAAGCATTCCGGACCTGTGGAAATACGGTATCGCTCATGCGGTGACGATTCTGGTGCTCTTCGGGATGACGACCGCCCGCGTACCTCCCTTGCTGCAGGGGGCGGCACTCATGGTGCTCGGGCTGGCGAGCCTGGGGCTGAATTTCCGGTCCCACGCCCTCGTGTGTCTGCTCGCGGGCGCAACGGTCTGCACTCGGCAGATCCTCGGCTCCCGGATCGGCCGCGTCTGGCAGTTCCTGGGAATCGGAGCGTTCGGGCTCGTCTTCGCCCAGGTGATGCCGATCGCCGCTCGAGCGGGGCTTTTCGGAGCCGCCTTGCAGCAGAAGACACTGGAGCAGGAAGCCACGAACCTGCCGTTGCTGTTGGCCGGACGCACCGAACTGCCGATGAACATCACGGCGATTCTCGAGCGACCGTTCCTGGGATGGGGCAGTGCGTTCAACCTGACTCCGGACTTGTACACACAGGCCGAGCACCTGGCGATCAGGATGGGCTTCGACCCCGGGTTTCCGTTCGACCTCTACTGGCGTCTACCGCCGAGCGACTACTCGGCAACGCATTCGATCCTGCTGGGTTCGTGGGTGGAGGGCGGCGTCCTTGCGGTTCTGCTGCCGCTGTGGCTGCTGGTCGCCTGCCTCGGCGTGGTGTGGAACAGCTCCCGCTTCGGACGGTGGACACCGCTCGTGGTGACAGTAGCCTTCCAGGGAATCTGGGATCTGCTCTATGCGCCCTGGACATACAACATGATCGCGGAGTTCGCGTGCATCGCGCTCTTCTACTGCGCTGTGCACTTCCGCCGGTCCGTATCCGTCGCACCGGATTCGTCGTGAGACCGACTGTGAGCGTCGTGATTCCCACCTTGTCCCGGCCTTCTCTGGACCGGGCGGTGCGATCCGTCCTCGAGCAGACATATCCGGTCGACGAGATCATCGTCGTGGCCGATACCGAACTGCCGGTGACGGTGCCTCCCGACGATCGCATTGTGCTGCTCCGCAGCGGGGGTAATGCGGGACCCGCCCGGTGCCGGCAAATCGGTATCGCCGCCACCCACGGTGAAGTCATCGCGCTACTCGACGACGACGACGAGTGGTGCCGGGTCAAGCTCGAACGCCAGTTGGCAGCCGTCGCGAACGATGTGGGGGCGGGGACACCCTGGATCGCATCGTCACGGATGGTTGTGGTCGGTCCCGGAGACCGGCGGCGCATCTGGCCGCGTCGCCTGGCGTCATCGGACCAATCGATAGCGGAGTACCTGTACCGGTTCACCGGATTCACGATGGGTGGCGCCGCTCTGCAGACCTCGACCCTGTGCTTTCCCAAAGAGCTCGTGCACTTCGTGCCGTGGGACGTGGATCCGGACGCGCCGCACGAAGAGGCGAGCTGGCTGCTGCGGATCCGGCGCGCTGTCCCCGATGTGCGCCTGATTCATCATCCCGAAGTGCTGAGCACCTACAACGTGGGCGACCCGTCCTTCTCCCGGGCTTCGACGGACCGCACCGACGAGTATCTGGCCTGGGGATTGAGGTATCTGGGCGGGGAATCAGCGCGTGTGCGCGGTGACTATCTCAGCACGAGTCCGGTGAGTGCAGCGGTGTCGGCGCGATCGTTTGCCGGAGTGGGACGCTCGACGTGGTCGGCGATCCGATACGGGAGACCCGGGCCGTTCGCTGTCTCGTATGCGATCCTCGGTGCCGCACGCACACTCGTGCGCGCCGTCCTCGCGCCGGTTCGATGATGGCGACGGGCAGCGACCGTCTCACGCACGACGAACGCCGTGCCCTCGTTCGCGGAACGCTCTACCGCATCGTGGGTACTCCGGTGGTCGCCGTTCTGGGGCTGGCCAACACGGCCGTGATCGCGCACGAAACCGGGTCGGCGGTCTTCGGATTGGTGTCACTCGTCGCCACGATCACGTTGCTGGTGCCGTTCGCCGACCTCGGTATCGGCGCGACGGTGCTGAGTGCCGGTTCGAGACTTCAGGACAACGGTGACGATCCGGGTGCGGCCGATGTGATCAGGCGTGCCTACCGCGTCCTGTTCGCCGTTGCGGGCGCGACGGTGGCCGTCGCCCTGATCGTGATGGCACTCGACGGTTGGACGGTATTGGTGGGCATCTCCAGCGGCCCGGCGGATCGCTGGGCGATCACGGTCGCCGCATGTCTGTTCGCCTTCACGATTCCTGCCGGTCTCGGGTTGCGGATCCTGATCGGCATCGGCCGGATTCCTTCGGCGACAGTGATCCAGATGAGCTGCCCGGCCGCTGCTCTGGTCATCACCCTGACGCTGTACGCGATCCGAGCGGACGAAATCTGGTATGCGGTCTCGGCATTGGGCGGCCTGCTAGCTGGGCAGATCCTTGGAACCGTACTGGCGCTGCGCGCGAGCGGCCTGGGATGGTCGGCCTTTGCGCGGGTCTCTGCATCGAACACCGGAACCCGGTTGCTTGCGGGGAGTGGATGGCTGTTCGTCGTCGGGGTCGGTACGGCGGTCGGATTACAAACAGGTCGGGTGCTTCTGGCGCATCTGTCCACGCCGGCGGACCTGTCGGAGTACGCGGTGATGGCGCAGATCTACGGTGTGGTCTGGTCGGTGATCTCGACGGCCGGACTGGCCTATTGGCCGGTCTTCGTGAAGCGGCAGGGCGCCGCCGAGGGGACGATCCGGATGTGGTGGCGGCTCACGGCAGTTTTCGCCGTGGGCGCCGCGGGCGCAACCATCGGACTGACGCTGCTCGGTCCGTGGGCGGCGGACGTCCTCTCCGGCGGGCAGATAGACGTGCCGGCGATGCTCGCGTTGGCATTCGGCCTGTTACTGGTGGCGCAGGCCGTGCATTTTCCGGCGAGTGTACTGCTGGTCATCCCGGGGGAAGCCCGGTGGCAGGCGTTGTGGACGGTCGTGATGGCGGCGATCGGCGTGGGTCTGGGGTGCATGCTCGCGGGGCCGTTCGGCGCTGTGGGAGTCGTGTGCGCCGCGGCGCTGGGCGTCTACCTCGCGCAGGTGCTTCCGGATCTCTTGTGGGTCCCTAGGCTTGTTCGTCGTCGAATGACCGACGGTGCAGATCGAGCGGGGTGGCAGGTGGGGCCACGACGGTCGTACCGGGAGGCACGTCGTGAATCACGGTCGCGTTCGCACCCACAACTGCCCCGTCGTGCAGGGTGACGGGCCCGATCACGATCGCGCCCGCACCGACCCGCACATCGTTGCCGAGAGTGGGTCGTCCCCGTGCGTCGTGGCCGATGGTGACTTGCTGGTTGATCCAGCAATGACGTCCGATCGACTCGGCGGTCACGATCGTGCCGACGCCGTGCTGGATGAACAGGCCCGGCCCGATCCGGTTCGCCTCGAGGGTGAGAGTCGGTGCGGGGCGGTACACCGCGCGCATCACCATCTGCACCAGTAGTGGTGTGGACCGAAGACGGAAATGGACGAGCGTTCGGAACTCGGTGAGCGCGCCGGACAGATAGGCGAACCGCGAGTAATCGTCGAGCCTCAGCAGATCGTCGTTGTCGATGCAGCGCATCCACCAGTCGACGTCCTCGGCGATGGTGTCGGCCGCGTCGGAGTGGGCACCGACCCACCACAGCGGGTATGCCCAGATTCGTGCACACCGTATGAGCAGCGCCCGGTTCCGTCGCATCGTCCGGCCCTCAGCATCCCGGCTCGAGTTCGGCCTTGAGGAATCCCGCTGTCTGATACACGTACTCGGATGCCCATCGCCAGGGCGGCAGATCCGCCGGGCTCGCGATCATGATCAGCTCACCGTCGAAGCATCGCTCGAGGATGAATCTGGCGCGGGAGATGTGCGGTACGAACGTCACCACGATCACCCGATCCCAGCCGTACTGCTCGGCCATACGGCCCAGTTCGCGTGCTTCGCCGCGCGTCGTCGGTGGATCGGGAAGGAAGCAGTCCAGTTCGAAGCCGGGAAACTCCTTTCCGCAGTTCTCGGCGGCCCAGTCTTCGCCGGGTCCGTCGGGATGGGACAGAACGACTCTCGGGGCCCATCCTTCCATTCCGAGTTCGACACCGAGAGTGTGGCGGCGCCAGTCGTCTCCGCCGAGGACGAAGATCGCGTCGGCGGGCCGCAGCGAATCGATCTGCGGTCGTACATAGACCGGCAACCCGGCGATCAGTGAGGCGATCACCAGGAAGCAGATCGATGCCGCCGCAAGTCGGAGGCGAGACCGTGTGTTTCGAAGCGTCACCCACGTGTTCTCCGTTCCGAGCCGAGGTCGGTGACTCCCGGCCAGTCTAACGACCCCGAACAGCCGATTACTTCGGATGCGCGTCGAAACCGGAACGCACAGGCTCGCTCTCGCGGTCGCGGCACGATCTGCGACCGTCCCGGACGCGATCGACCTATCATCGGAGGGTATGGAGCCAAGCCATGAGGCGTCTCCTCGGCCGGATGTGTTCTTCGGGTTCTCGTACGAGATGTTCGACGACGCGGTCGGTCGTGAATTCTGCCGGCCACCGGACCAGACGCTGCTGGCGCTTGCTCACGATTCGCGGATCGGACGATTGATGGTCGCCGATCCCTGGCGTTCCTACGTGGTGTCGGCGGCGCGGCGGCGGCCGGTTCGGCTCATCGAGGACATTTCGGTCGCGGGGCGGGACGCGATTCGTGTTCGGCCCCACCGGCTGCGGACCGATGACGCATCCGATATCGGCACCGTCGAGCGTTCCTATCGACGTTACGGTGAGGTGCTCGGCCGTGCCCTGGCCCGCAGTCGCGGTGAGCGGGAGCCCGCCCCCGATTCGGCGGCCCTGGTCACCTATCACCCGTTCGCGGCGGCGTTCTGTGACTCCGCGTGGATCAGTCGGATCGTGTACTTCGGACAGGACGACTGGGCGACCGGGGAGGGGGTGGCCAAATGGTGGGACGTCTATCGGGAGGCCTACCGGCGCATCGATCGTCGTTGCGCTGCGATCTTCGCGGTATCCGAGGAACTGGCGGACCGTCTGTCGCCGCGAACGGAGGTCGTCCCCAACGGGGTCATAGCCGATGTCTGGCGCCCGAGGCGCCCTGCCGCCGATCGCATCGCGTCATTGCCTCGGCCTCGCGTGGTCTACACGGGCACGATCGACGACCGCCTCGACCGTGCCCTCGTGGAATCGACGGCGAGCATGGTGGGTTCCGTTGTCATGATCGGGTATCCCGGGGATACGCAGACCATCGAGTGGTTGCGTTCCCTCGATCGTGTGCACGTGTTCGACCCGGTGGGTCAGGACGAACTGGCTGCGATGGTGCAGGCCTGCGACGTCGGAATGATCCCGCACCGCGACGACCCCTGTATCCGGGCGATGTCCCCGCTCAAGCTCTACGAATACCTGGCCGCGGGTCTGCCCGTACTGTCGGTCGATCTCCCGCCTGTCCACGGCGTCGACGATGAACGGGTGCGCATCTGCCGGCGGGAAGACTGGGCGAAGAGCCTGACACAGGTCCTCGGAATGGGCAGCGCGACGGAGCAACATCGCCAGGCGTTCATCGACGCAGTGTCGTGGGAACGGCGGATGCGACCGGTGGTGGACGCCGCTGTCGGCTAGCTGCGCGTCGACTGTTGCGGCACCGGTGCGGGACGGTCTTCGACGCCCAGCACCCGTCCGATGATGTGTCGAAGCTCGGCGTACTGCGCCGGATGGGCAAGGCGCAGAGTAACTCCACCTGCGGCTGCGGCCGCGAGTGATCCGAACCCGAGCACCACGAGTTCATGGCCGGGTACAGCGATGGCGATCAACAGGTACGTCGCGCCGACCCACGTGGCCGTGTGGGCGCCCGGAATCAGTAGTCCGATCTGATCCCGCAGGCCGACAGCGAGAAGCCGCCGCCGGATCAACCACTCGACCGGGACGAGAAACGCGGTGGCGAGACTGTATCCGGCGGCGACTCCGAACGGGCCGAACGGCAGTCCCGCCACGATCCCCGCCGTGGACACCGCGGTGGTGAGCCACGCGTATCGAAGGTTGAGGGTGGCGTGTCCGAGTCCGAGCATCAGCGGCGCGGTCGACGGCTGATAGATCGCCTGCATCGCTCCGGCGAGAGCGAGAACCTGGACGATGGATACCGCCGGGTTCCACTGCGGACCGAAGAGCACGAGCACCAGTTGGGGCGCAGCCACGGCCGCGAATGTCATGACGGGCAATGCCAGGGTGGCGTCGGTACGGGTCGCTCGTGCCAATTCCTTTCGCAGTGCAGCGAGATCGTCTGCGAGCCGGGAGAAGACGGGAAACAGCACGGCGCCGACGGTGATGGAGGCGAGCTGGACCGGCAGCAGGAGCAGTCGATATGCCAAGCCGTAGAAGGCGAGTGCCTGAGGTCCGTGGAACCGCCCGACCAGCAGATTGTCGATGTTGCGGGACACGGAATTGATCAGAATTCCGGCCGCGAAGGCTCGCAGGGAAAATGCGGCAATCTCGCGGAGGCGACGAAAGTGAAGGTTCGGCCACCGCCCGGCACCCACCAGGAGGAATACCACGAACAGCACGATATCGGTGATGAGGATCTGCACCACGAGCGCCCAATAGCTTCCCCCGGCAAGCGCGACGCACAATCCGGCCGCGCCGCCGGCCATTGCTGCTGTGATGTCGGCGATGCCGATCCTGCGAAACTCCATGTCGCGTTGAAGCATCGCCCGCGGGGTGATGGAGGCCGCGCGGATGATCAGGCACGGCGCCAGTGTCGCGAGAACTACAGCGAGCTCCGGGGTCTGCATGAAGGACGCCCACCAGGGGGCAATGGCGATGGTGAGGAGTGTGAAGGCCGCTCCGACCCCCAGGTTGACCGTGACGACAGCACCCGGCATGTCGGGTTCCACGTGCTCACGCTGGATCAGTGCGCTGGAGAAGCCCTGATCCAGGAGCAACCCGATCACTCCGATGTACACCAGCGCCTGGGCGACGATGCCGAAAGCCTCCGGACCGATCAGCCGGGCGAGCAGAATCGCGAACACCATCCGCGAAACTTCCCGCCCCACCATCGAGATGCCGCTCCAACGGATTCCCCAGGACAGACCACCGTCGGCCATGGTCACCTCCCGAAGGGTCGTGAGCACGAACGTCGGCTCGACACGTCAAGTCGAGGCGAGCTCGTTCGACCGGTCGAGCTGTTCGATGATCCGGGCTGCGGCACCGTCACTCCTCCCGAGGTTCCAGTAGGTGATACCGAATCGGTCGCGCCACTCCCGCAGCTGATCCGCGCACCGGGCAGCTGTGCCGGTGAGGACGGCCGGAGAGCCTTTCAACAACTCGGCGTGAGCCTCGACGCGGGCCGCCCACGACGACCGAGGGGTGGAGGGGGAGGGGAAATCCGTGACATCGACGTGGTAGCAGCTGAACTGAAATGTGGGAGGGGGACGACCCGCTGCGGCGGCGGCAGATCGGACTCGGTCGACCTTCTCCGTGATCCGGACCGCAGTGAGATCTGTGACCGCTGCGTCGTCGATCGCATTGTCGTCCATTCGCGCATGCAGTCCGACGATGTCGGCGGTCCGGCCTGCCAGGTCGAGCATCCGAGGCCCTCCTGCGCCGACGAGTATGGGAGGGCTCGGCTGCTGGACACATCGTGGAAGTGCCTCCATGTGGTCGATTCGGTAGTGTTCCCCGACGAAATCGACGGTGTCCGTGGTGAAGTACCGGCGGATGATCTCCAACGATTCCGCCAGCCGCGCGACTCGGGTTCCGCCGCTGTAGAAGGGGTGGCCCAGCGTCGTGCAATCGGCGGGTTCCCAGCCGGCACCGATGCCGAGTTCGACACGTCCCCCCGAGAGAACATCCACGGTCGCCACTTCTTTCGCGAGCAGTGCGGGGTGGTGGAGGTCGTTCGGCACCGTGAGGGACAGGACCCTCAGTCGAGTGGTACTCGCCGCTGCGTAGGCCATTGCCACGAGTGGGGACAGTTGCCAGCCCCGGGTTACATGCTCGGAAACGGAGACGGTGTCGAAGCCCATGGATTCGAGCCTGCGGACTTCGGACACCCAGGTATCGCCGTTGCCTCGGAACCGAGGCATCGGCGCGATCATTCTGATCGAGTCGGACATGTTCCTCCTGCACTCACGTGAGGGTCTCGCGCACAGGGGTGAACCGATCTTCGTAGGCACTCGCGATGTCGTCGCCGATGGGTTCGAAATCCTTGATCCGGAGGAAATCTCGCAAGGAGGTCCCCGTGCAGGCCGAATCGATGTTCGGAGCCTCTCGCCGGCGAACGACGTCGTCGAGGTGGACTGTACGGAAATCGATACTGAACCGGGTCCGGCCGGACGTGTTCGGCACGGTCGAATGCAGCTGATTGGCCGAGAACAACATGACCCCGCCTGCTTCCGGAACTACACGTACCTGGGGATCGAGTTCGATCGGCTCCTCCGGCCTGGGCTGGTCCCGTGTGTCGCTGGTGATGTGCTGCGCGGCCGTGTGCCGCGACACCCGGTTCCACTCGTAGTAGTCGTAGCGGGACGAACCGTTACGAACAGGCGTGTCCCAGTAGCGGGGATGGAACGCCATGACGTTCTCCGGCACGACCGGGTAGATGGGGATCCACCAGTTGAGCTGGCTGAACGGAGCCGAATACCAGGTATCGCGATGGGGGTGGAAGGCGTACGAGATCCCGGAATCGAGGTAGCCGTTCGAGGTCGAGGTGCGCAACCGGGGAACATCGAAGTACGTCTTGTCACTGTCGCAGTGGTATTCGGTGAGCAGATCCTGGATCAGCCGCTTCGACTCCGGATGGTGGATGAACCGAGGTTTCAACTCGGCGAGCAGTTGAGCGAAGTGCTCGACCGTCATCCGGTGTTGTGCGGTCTGTGGATCGAGTGCGCCGAAGGCTTCTTCGATCATGGAGCGCGCGTGCGCAATCAGCGCCACGGACGCCCGGCTTGCCGGATACACCAGTACCTCACCGCGGTACAGGCGTTCACGCCGCTCGTCGTCGGTGAAGGCGGGGTTGGAGAGAACGGTTGTCATATCGAGTCCTGCCTTTCGCGCTGGAGCTGCGACCACGCTCCCGGACCGTCGACCCTCCACGATCCGGCCAGAGTGGGATACCGCTGTTCGACTTCGGGCCGTAGGTCGGCAAGTGTCAGCACCACCCGGTCCGGTTCGACGGTAACGAGTTCCTCCGGCGAGATGATCGGCACGTCGGTGCCCGGCATCCGGCGGCCCTGCTTGGCGGGCGAGGCATCGGCGACCGCTGTCACGAGCCTGCGATCGATTCCGGCCAGGTGAAACAGCGCCACCGCGCGGGACGCCGCGCCGTACGCGTATACACGTTTACCGGAGCGGGTTTCGTCCTCGAGCCAGGTGCGTAGGGAACGAACGTGGTTGTCGGCCGCATGCTGCAGGCGCCCGACGACATACGGATCGGTCGTCCCGGATTCGGCGTCGACGACTCGTTGCACGGACTCGCCGGGTGTCCCGCGCCCGTGCGCGGCCGCCAGCAGAACCGTTCCCCCGTAGAGGTCGAAGGTCCACGCGTCTGTGGCTCGCATTCCGACGTCGTCGAGCAACCGGATCAGCGCTGCTGTCGAGTAGTACGCGAAGTGGCCGTGGCGCAGTGCGTTCCACTGACCGAGCCGCACGATCGTGGCCAGTGAATGGAATTGCAGCAGCAACAGTCCGTTCGGTGCAGTGGCCGCTGCTCGTTCTGCGAACGCAGCTCGCTGATCCGGGTAGTGCATGATGCCGAAGCTGTCGATCACGACGTCCGCCGGTCCGTCGCACGGGGTAAAACCGTGTTCGGCGAGCAGTGGCAACCACGTCCCGCCGTGCGGGCTTCCGAATTCGCGAACCGTCGTGCCGCGGAGTCGGCCCGACTCGCGGACTCGTGCCACGGCGTCCGCTGCCTGTTCTTTCAGCGCCTGTGGCTCGATGCCACGAGGTTCGGCCGTAGTGGTGTCGTCGTCGGCCAGCTGAGCGAGCCCGCAGGTCGCACACAGGTCCATCGCGAGGGGATGTGAGACCTCGTGTTCGCCGATGGCTTCGGAGACAGGTGGAAAGTGATCGGCGGCAGGAACCTTACCGAGGTCGAGTACTCGATCCGGATCGGACATTCCACATGCTCGGCACGCACTCATGGGACCATGTCCTCGTGCGCATCGAGGAGACCGATCTGGCCGACGTCGTCGTGCTGGTGCCGCAGCCCCACCGCGACGACCGTGGATTCTTCACCCGCACGTTCGACGCGTCGATCTTCGACGAATACCTCGGCAGACCGGGTGCGTCCGCATCGTTCGTTCAGGATTCCCAATCCCGTTCCGGCCGTGGCGTTGTCCGGGGTATGCACGGACGCGCGGGTCGCGGGGAAGCGAAGCTCGTGCGGTGCGCCCACGGTGCGATTCACGACGTGCTGGTCGATATCCGGCCCGCTTCGCCGACTTTCGGGACGAAGCAGACATTCGTGCTCGACGACGACGAGTTCCGCCACCTGTACGTTCCGCCGGGATTCCTGCACGGTTTCCAGGCGCTGACGCCGACCGCGGACGTCTGCTACCGGATCGACCGGCCGCACGATCCCGCTGAGGACCTCGCCGTCGCCTACGACGATGCCGATCTGGCGATCGAATGGCCGCTGCCCGTGACGGTCGTGTCCGAGCGCGATGCGAACGCCGGGAGTTGGCAGGAATTGCTCACGCTGCTGAGGTGACACGGCGCATCGAGTCATCGAGAACTCCCGTTCTCCTGAGCATTTCGAGTCGAGCCAGCCGGGTGAATCGTTCGTCGAAGTCCTCCGCGGTGAGTCCGGCGAGCGTGTACTGCTCGTACAACTCCGCGGCTCCGTCGGCGACACTCCATGTCGCCTCGAACTCCAGTTTCGTGCGAGCAGCACCGAAGTCCACCCGGTACGAACGCGGATCGGATCCGTACTCACCGGTGATCATCAGTGTCGAATCGGGAACGGTATCGACCACAGCCTGTGCGATCTCCGCGACGGTCTGGTTGTTCATTTCGGAGCCGACGTTGAACGCGTTGCAGTGGATCGTCTCGGCGGGCACCTCCAGACACCGCGCGAAGGCCTGCGCGATATCCCGGGCGTGGACGAGCGGCCGCCAGGGCGTGCCGTCGGACAGGACCTTGACCTTGCCGGTGAGCACCGCGTGTCCCACCAGGTTGTTGAGCACGATGTCCGCGCGCAACCGTGGAGAGAACCCGAAGGCCGTCGCATTGCGCAGGAACACCGGGGAGAATCCGGAGTCCGCCATCGCCGCGACATCGTCCTCGACGCGCACCTTGCTCTCGGCGTAGGGCGTGAGGGGACGCAGGGGCGCGTTCTCGTCGACCGGATCCGACCCGGCCGCACCGTACACCGAACACGTCGACGCATAGAGGAAGCGGCGTACACCTGCCGCCTTCGCGCACCGTGCGAGCCGGACGGAGGCCTCGTGGTTGATCTCGTAGGTGATCCGCGGCTCGAGGTAGCCGAGCGGATCGTTCGACAGTGCCGCGAGGTGGATCACCGCGTCGAAGCCCGCGAGGTGAGAGGCTGTGACGTCACGGAGATCGAGGCGCAGCGTCGGAGGGTCGTCCGGTTCGGTGCCGAGGACGCAATCGGCGAAGAGACCGGAGTCCAGACCCGTGACATCGTGGCCGTGTGCCCGGAGTACCGGCACCATGACCGATCCGAGATAGCCCTGATGGCCGGTGACGAGAACGCGCATGATTCATGCCTTTCCGAAGGCGACGGTGGCCTTCTCCACGACGAACGCCTCGGCGTGCGGTCGCCGGCACTGCACGCCGCGGAGCCGCGACAATCCGAGGAACGCGTCTTCGTCGAACCAGTCGTGATCGCTCTGGGACGGGTAGTGCTTGAGCAGGATCCGTGCCTTCTCCTCGGCGATCTTGCGCGTCAGCGGGTGATAGATCGTCGTTCGAGGGGTGTCGGACTCCCATTTGAGGATTTCGTATCCGAGGATCAGGTGATCGCGGAACGCCGTCGGCACCAGTTCCGCGAGCAGGCGGTGGTCCTGATGAGCGTCCTCACGTTGCGGCGCGAAGACCACGTCCGGTTCGCACATGCGCCGGAACGCTTCGAGAGCGGTCTTGATGGCCTCCCAGTATCCCGGGGCGCGACCGTCCGGGACGTCGAGGATGGTGAACTCGATCTCGGCGCCGGGGCACAACGCCGCGAGCGCGTGCCGTTCCTCGATCTCACGCCGGGAATCCTCCCCGGCGATGACGAAGACGTGGACGCGTGTGGGTGCGGTCGCTCGTGCCGTCAGGGTGAGCAGTGTGCCACCGACCCCGATCGCGATGTCGTCGCAGTGCGCACCGATCGCGGCGATCTCGCGTACGCCCGAGGCCAGGAGTTCGATCACGACTGCACCCCCGCGGGTTCCGATTCCCACACCGTCCACGGATGGATACCGCGCGCATAGTTGTCGTCGAGTTCGGCACGTTCCTTGAAGGTGTCCGCCGGCTTCCAGAAGCCGTCGTGGCGGTACCCGAACAGTCGCCCCTGGCCCGCGAGGGTCCCGCAGACGTCGGTGACCAGGTCGCCGCCCGGCGGCAGGAGGTCGAAGATCTCCTGACTCAGCACGAAGTACCCACCGTTCTCGAAGATCGGCAGGTTGCCGACGGGGATGATCTCCTTGATCTCGCCGTTCTCGGCGACGTTGACGCAGTGGAACGACGATTGGGGTGGAACGACGAGCATCGAGGCCGCAGCCCCGGATTTGTGGTAGCACTCGATCATGTGGTCGAGGGGGGCGTCGGTCAGTACGTCGGCGTAGTTGGCGAGGAAGTACCGGTCGCCGCCGAGATGAGCGCGGACACGACGCAGTCGCTCGCCGATCGCGGATTCGAGCCCGGTATCGACGAAGGTGATCGACCAGTCGCTGATGTCGGTGTGGAGCATCTCGATCCGGTTGTCGTGCATGACGAAGTCGTTGGACTGTTCCTCGTGATAGTCGAGGAAGAACTCCTTGATCTTGGTCGCGCCGTAACCGAGGCAGAGGATGAAGTCGGTATGGCCGTAGTGGGCGTAGTACTTCATGATGTGCCACAGCAGGGGCCGGGGCCCCACCATCTGCATGGGCTTGGGAATCTCGTCGTGGCGATCGTTGCGCATGCGCATGCCGTATCCGCCACAGAAGAGTACGACCTTCATGACCTGACGCTCCTTACGAAGTCGCTGGGACCGATAGCGGTGTGCAGGGTCGGTAGGGGGAAGACCAGACGGCCACCCCACGCGTCGATGGTTCGGAGTTGTTCCGTCAGTTCCGGCTCGAGGTTCCACGGCAGCGCGACGACGACATCGGGCCGATCCTTCTGGAGGTCCTCCGGTGGGTGGATCGGAAGCCGGACGCCGGGGGTGTAGCGGCCGTGTTTGTACGGGTTGCGGTCGACGGTGTACCGCATCAGGTCGGGGCGGATGCCGCAATAGTTCAGGAGGGTGTTGCCTTTGCCCGGGGCGCCGTAGCCGACGACCGTCAGGTCGCGGTCGCGGCAGTCCAGCAGGAACCGCAGGAGTTCCCTCCGGATCGCTTGCGCACGGGGCTCGAGATCCGTGTACCCCTCCGTCGCATGTAACCCGGCTTCCCGTTCCTGTTCGAGAACAGCTTCGACCCGGGGGCCTGGGGGGCTGGCGGACTCCTCGGGTCGCACCCACAGCCGAATGGATCCCCCGTGGGTGTTCAGTTGTTCGACGTCGACGACCTCCAGGCCGGCGGTCGCAAGCGCGCGCATCGCCGATAGAACCGTGTAGTACTGGAAGTGCTCGTGGTAGATGGTGTCGAACTGGGCCGCGCGGACCAGGTTCAGCGCGTGGTGGACCTCGATGCTGAGCCATCCCTCGTCGGCAACGAGGATGCGGAGTGCCCGCGTGAACTCGAGCAGGTCGGGGACATGGGCATAGACATTGTTCGCGACGACCAGATCGGCCGGACCGTACTCCCGGCGGATGTCCTCGGCGGTGCCCTCGTCGAGGAACGCGGTGAGCGTGGGCACCCCGATCCCGCGGGCGGCGGCCCCGACGTTGACCGACGGTTCGATGCCGAGGCACGGGATGCCGGCGGAGACGACGTGGCGGAGCAGGTATCCGTCGTTGCTGGCGACTTCGACGATCGACGAGTGCGGGCCCAGTTCGAGGTCGTGGACGGCCCTCTCGACGAAACGGCGTGCGTGCTCCACCCAGGAGTCGGAGTACGACGCGAAGTATGCATAGTCCGAGAACGTGTCCTCGGGCGTGATGAGCGCGGGAATCTGCAGGAGGAGGCAGTCTTCGCAGAGGCGGAGGTGGAGGGGATAGGTGGTTTCGGGGAGGTCGAGTTCCTCCTCGAGGAGGAATCGCTCGCAGGGCGGGGTGGCGCCGAGGTCCAGCACGCTCAGCAGGTGTTCGGAATCGCAGAGACGGCATCTCATCGCTTAACCCCTCGGGCGCTGAGGATCCGCACCGACACTCAAATGGCGACGCAGAGTCCGACAAGCCCAGCTAACCATACTTGAAGGCTGTAGGAAAGACGAAAAGAGACTTCGAGATTGTTTTTGGAGGTTGTGGAGAAACCGCCGGAAAGCGGCCCTAGACTCGATGTAACTCACATCGTTCGCATTCGTCGGGGGACCACGCGGGATGTGTGCTGTTCGGAACCAGAGGGTTGGGAGGTTGCCCGATGTCGTTCCATATCGTCCAGCGAAAACGAACCCTGGTGGCGGGGTTGCCGGTCCGCAGCCCCCGCCGGCCGCTGGGAAAGCTGCGTGATCGAGACCTCGAGCGAGCATGGCATGCCGTCCTCAAGCAGGAGCTCGGCGGACCGCTCGCGTCCGCGTACACCGATCCTGCGGAGGAAGTCGGCTCGTACTACACGCAAACCGTGGGATACCAATGTGATTCGCTCGACCAGGTGACACCGGGTCATATCGTGTCCTGGGTGCCTGCGGGCACGTATGCAAAGTTCTCGTCGACCGGTTCGTTCCCGGGTGTGGTCGCCGATCTGTGGGAGCAGATCCACGACGCGGAAAGTTCGGGTGCGATCGTCCGATCCTTCGTGGGCGATTTCGAGTTCTATCCGCACGCGTACGCGATCGATCTCTACGTGTCGATCAGTCTTCCGGACCACGTCGGATCGTCGAAAGACGTTGGTGTGCAGTGAGTTTCGAGGTTGTGAAACTTCACTCGTTCGGAGTGGGAGGACTGGTTCTCCCGGGAATGGCACCCGGTGCAGCGGCCCAGCGTTCGGAACTGATGGCGTTCACCGAGGACCGCATACGGGCACGTGGCATCGACGAGGTCGTCGTGGCGTACGTGTGCAATCCCGAGGTGGGCTGGTCCGCGGTGGTCGGGTACCGCTGCAATGGTGTGGACGACCTCCCGGTCGGGGACTCGATGGTGACGGTACCGACCGCATATTTTGCTCATTTCACGAACGATGCCGACGACGGCGATCCGGTCGAGGACGTCTGGGATCAGGTCGAACTCGCGGAGAAGGAGGGACGAATCGAACGCGCCTACGGCGGTGAGGTGGCGACCATCCGATCGGACGGTGAAACGGACCTGTTCATCCGGTTGGTCTGATCAATCTGATCAAAAAGAGAGGGATTGAGCCGTAAACGTCTCATCCCTCCAATCCGTACGCGATGATTGTTACGAGTCGGTCGTTGCAGCGGACGTGTGCACGCCGGCCGGGGGAGTGACACGTTCGGAGGGTGAACAATGAACCGAGCCGTGCGGCTTGCGTCGAAACCGGTGGCGGAAACGACGCAGTCGCAGGTTTCTGTTCACCGGGACCATGCGTCGGGATATCACTTCGTGGCCGCCCCGCCGCGCGCTGTGCCGGATCTGTGGCGCGAGTACATTTCGGGTGCGTTGCGCGCCTACCGGCGCTTCGGGGTGGAATCCGCCCTGGACTACGAGCGGGTGCGCAGCGGTGAGACGACGGCCCTGTTCCACGCGGCACTCGATTCGCGGGGCGTCGTGGTGGGCGGGTTGCGTGCCCAGGGGCCGTACACCCGGGCCGAGGAGTCCCATGCTCTTCACGAGTGGACGACGCCGCAGGACGTCGACCGGATCCGGAGGATGATCGAGGCCCGGATCCCGGCCGGAGTCATCGAGGCGAAGGCGGCCTGGGTCGCCGAGGGACTGCCGCATCGGCGTGAACTGACACTCGCGCTGGCGCAGATGGGTGCGATGTTCATGGACCTGCTCGACGTCCGGTTCATGATGGCCACGGCGGCGGACAACGTGCTCGAACTGTGGAAGACCTGCGGTGGCGTGGTGGACCACCGTATCCGCGCGACTCCCTACCCGGACGCGCGATACCGGACACGCCTGATGTGGTGGGACAGGCATCGCAACCGTCCCCAGGCTCCGGTCGTCGTCGCCGAGATGCGGGTGCCGCCGAGCGGCGGGGACGCGAGGTGACTGCGCTCGGGCGTTCGACCTGGGAAGCGTCCGTGCTCGTGGAAGGCCGGGCAACGGACATGGAGACCCTGCATGCCCTGCGCGCGGATCCAGGCGTTGCGGTCGTCGATCGTCTGGCCGATCAGCTGAAGGAAATGCGGGGGATACTGCCCTCCCCGGATTCCGACCTGCTCGACGAGGCTCCGCGGTGGGTGCACTATCCGTGGCGGCGGACCGTGGTGCGGGTGCTCGGTCCCCGATCGTTCCGGCGACTCCGATTCGATCGGAACCGGAACAAGCTCACGGTGCAGGAGCAGGACCGGTTGCGCGAGCAGACGGTGGGTGTGGTGGGGCTCAGTGCCGGTTCCGCGGTCGCGCAGGCGCTGGTGCTCGACGGTCTGTGTGGGACGCTGCGGCTTGCCGATTTCGATGCGATCGAACTGTCGAACCTCAACCGCGTGCCCGGTTCGCTGGTGGACCTCGGTGTCAACAAAGCCGTCGTCGTGGCCCGGCGCCTCGCGGAGCTGGACCCCTATCTCGAGCTCTGCGTGTGGCCGGACGGAGTCCGGCCGGACACCGCGGCCGCGTTCGTCGACGGGCTCGACGTGCTCGTCGACGAGTGCGATTCGTTCGACACCAAGATCGGATTGCGGATCGAGGCCGCGAAGCGTGGAGTGCCCGTCGTCATGGCGACGAGCGACCGGGGGCTGATCGACGTCGAGCGTTTCGATCAGGATGCCGCAACGCCCTTCCACGGACTGTTCGAGGACGTCCGGCCGGAGCGGCTGGCAACCCTGTCCGCCCGCGAGAAGATCCTGTTCGCACTCCGGCTGCTCGGTGCCGATCGGCTCTCCTCCCGGATGGGCGCCTCGCTCCTCGAGATCGATCGATCACTGACGACCTGGCCTCAGCTGGGCAGTGAGGTGATGCTGGGGGGAGCGGCGGTCGCAGCCGCGGTGCGACGGATCGGTTTGGGTATGTCCCTGAAGTCCGGGCGGTCCGGCGTGGACATCGACGATCTCCTCGACGGGCTCGTTCCTCCGGCCGGCCGGGTGACGGCACCCGATCGGCCCGTCGACCTCGGCGGCCCTCCCGACGACCCGGTGGACCGGGTGTTGTACGCGGCTTCCCGAGCCCCCTCCGGGGGGAACAGCCAGCCCTGGTCGATCACTGCGGACGACGATTGCCTCACCGTCACACTCGCGGCCGATTTCGTTCCCACCGCCATCGATATCCGATGTCGGGGCACGTATGTGGCGCTCGGCGCTGCACTGCAGAACGCCCGCATCGCCGCAGCCGCCCACGGCATTCTCGGACCGGTGCGGTGGGCCGCCGACGGCCTCGGCCGAGTCGGGGAGCCGTTCGCGACGATGGAGTTCGCCGCCGGCGCCGACCCCTCCCTGGCCGCCCGGTACGACGCGACGCTCGCCCGCTGCACCAATCGGCGACCGTGTGACGGGACGTCGCTGTCGGAGACCGAAATCGAGGCGTTGCACGCCGCGGCCCGGCAGGAAGGCGGCGACATCCGCGTCGTCGAGGGCGCCGAGAATCTGGCCGCCGTCGCCGAAATCCTCGCCGAATCGGACCGGATCCGCTATCTGACCGAGTCGTTGCGACGCGAGATGGTGGCCGAGCTGCGCTGGCCCGCCTCCGGTGGCCTCGAGAGCGGGATCGATGTCGACGCGCTCGGTCTGGACGACGTCGAGCGCACCATGCTCGAAGTGGCACTGCGAAACGACGTGCTCGAACAGTTGGAGGAGTGGGACCTCGGCCAGGGCCTCGGGCGCATCACCGGTGAGCGCATACGCCACAGTGCTGCGGTGATCGCCGTGACTGCGCCGGGACCGGATCCGGTCGACTACATGCGTGCCGGGATGGTCACCGAAAACGTGTGGATCTGCGCGCAGGAGCTCGGGCTGTCGGTCCAGCCGACGTCGCCGGTCTTCCTCTACGCGGAGGACGACGAGGATCTGGTCCGCCTCTGCGCGCCTCGGGTACCCACGATCCGCCGGCTGCGTTCCGCGCTCGATGACGTGCTCGGATCGAAACCGGGGGACCGGCATGCGATTCTGCTCCGGGTCGGTCACGGAACGCCGGAACCGATCCGTAGCGCTCGACGCTCGGATAGGGTACGAAGATCGTCCTGAATTCGGCGTCGTACGCGGTCGGGCGGAGTCGTGCGCGGGGGACGCAGGATTCCGGTGACGCAGGATTCCGGTGACGCAGATTTTCGGTGGTGACAGATGGCTGTCGGAAGTGTCGAGAACATCGTCACACGTGTGGCCTCGTTCCTGATGCCGGTGGACGCGGTCACCCATCGGTCCGCGATCGAGCAGGTCTTGCGCACACTCGTCGAGTACTTCGGCGTGGACACCTCGTTCCTCCGGTACAACGACCACGACATCCACGCGACCGTCCTGGTGGCGGAGTGGCCCCCGCGACCGTTCGTCCCGGATCCGGACCCGTTGGGGGTCGTGTATTTCCGCGACGCCGACCCGATCTTCGCGATGACCGAGGACATGAAGGAACCCGCGGTCAGCAGTCCGTCGAAATCCGGCTCGGGTTACGCCGACCGGGTCTTCGCCGGGTCCGGCGTGCCCGCGGTCTCCGTCGCCGCGGTCCCGTTGATCTCGGGCACGGTCACGACCGGCACGCTCGGATTCATCAAGGCGGGCGAGCGGGACTGGAGCGAGGAGGAGATCAACACACTCACGATGATCGCGGCGCTGCTCGCGCAGGTGCAGGCGCGGGTGCGCGCCGAACAGGAACTGCGTGACGCGGCGTATCACGACGAACTGACCGGACTTGCCAGCCGTCGGGCACTGCTCGAACACCTCGAGCAGCGACTGCGGCCGGGGCAACCGGGACCGGTGGCGGTGCTGTTCCTGGACCTGGATCGGCTCAAACCGCTGAACGACTTCCTGGGGCACGCGGCCGTCGATGTGTTTCTCTACCGCACTGCTCAGCGCCTGCTCCGCGTGTGCGATCCGGGTGATCTGGTGGCGCGGCTGGGCGGCGACGAGTTCGTCATCGTTCTCGACGGTCCGGTGTCCCTCGAAGACGCTCAGCAGCGCGCCGACGCGTTGCGCTGGGCGGTCGGGATGTCGGTTCAGCTCGGAAGTCAGGTGGTCGGACGCGGGGGCAGCCTCGGCGTGGCGGTCGGAGAACCGGGTCGCATCACGCCGGTGGCGCTGTTGGGGCGCGTCGACGAGGCGATGCTGATGGCCAAGAGCAAAGGTGGCAACAGTGTCGTCGCATACACCGAGGACATGCGGGGGGCGAGCGAACGCCGCAACCTGATCGAGCTCAGTCTGCGGACGTCCATCGACAGCGAACATCTCACCCTGGAGTATCAGCCCGAAGTCGATCTCGTCGACGGCACGATCGTCGGGGTCGAGGCCTTGGTCCGCTGGAACCATCCGGTGCTCGGGAGACTGCAGCCGACGGAGTTCATCGAGGTGGCGGAGTCGACCAACCTGGCCGGTGAGCTGGGCGCCTGGGTTCTGCACGAGGCGTGCGCACAGCTGGCCCAGTGGAAGAAGGAGATCCCCGGCCTGAATCTCCGGATGAACGTCAACGTCTCGCCGGTGCAGCTGGTGAGCCTCGATTTCGTCGAGACGGTGGAGAGCACCCTCGAGGAATTCGGCCTCGACAGCTCGTCGCTGGGCATCGAGATCACCGAGTACGTGGTGGTCAGCGATCTGGAACGCTCGCGCATGACGCTGCGCCGCCTCGACCGGCTGGGTGTCCGTTGCGCGATCGACGACTTCGGTACCGGGTACAGCTCGCTCGCGCATCTGAAATCGCTTCCGGTGCAGACACTCAAGATCGACAAGGTGTTCGTGCTGAACCTGCAGCGCAGCAAGAGCGATCGGGTCATCGTCGAATCGATCATGGGTCTGGCGTCGGCGTTCGGTCTGGACGTGGTTGCCGAGGGGCTCGAGTCCGAGGTGGCTGCCGCAGAACTGCTCGCGCTCGGGTGCACTCGCGCGCAGGGTTTCCTGCTGAGCCGGCCCCGGCCTGCCGAGGTGATCGGCGAGATGCTCCGACGGGGCCGGATCGATCTGCCGTGGCGGCGTGAGGGGAAGCGCGAGTCGAACTGGGCCGAGCGCATCGAGAACCCGCGGTAGCCACGAGACTTCTGGGCGTGGGGTCGACTACCTGTACTGGAGTGGCTCGGCGCATCGGTGAGGTGCGGCTCGATTCGAGCGCACGAAGTGGCGTAGGTGAGTACCCGCAGTTCGTTATTGCGCCAAAAACAATCCTCAGGTAGGTTTTGAGGGAACTGGAGCCATTCATCCCCGGAATGGGGGTCCTTTTCCATGTACAAGAATGACAGGGGCACGGGGG
>NZ_JADZGH010000161.1:18506-23200 GCF_015865005.1 Rhodococcus sp. CX | reverse complement strand
GGCCTGGAACTGCCGCACGATCGGCACGATGGTGCGGGTCTCGGCGTGGTTTCCTTCGAAACATCCGATTTCCAAGGGGAATCCGGTGCGATCGACGAGCAGCCCGACCACAATCTGTGGGTCGACCCGGCGCTCCTTGAAGTACCCGACCTTGCGCAGGTCGTCTTCCTTCTCCGCTTCGAAGTACAAGGTGGTCACGTCGTACAACAGCAGGTTCAGATCCCCCGCGGTGGCGGCGTGCTCGAAGCAGCGTCGTGCGATGTCGTCGCGGTAACCGTGGGCGGTGCACCGCTGCAGGGTTCGCACGAAACGAATAGACTCCTTCCAGGAAGCAGGACCGCGGCGGCGAGGTCGATAGTACGTAAGGCATGACACAGCGGTGAAATGCCTTCGCACGCGTCGTTGTCGACTGGATTCCCACCGCAGTCGAGGAGGTCGGTTGCGGTGGAGAATACGTGATTCTACGGACGACCGAGGATGGTGACAGTTCCGTTCGTACCGTCGACGCGAATCCGATCGCCGTCCTGAATCACTCGAGAGCCGTTGCCGGTGTTGATGACACAAGGAATACCTAGTTCTCGGGCAACGATCGCGCCGTGGCTTGCGGTGCTCCCGATGTCGATGACTACGGCGTCCACGAGAGTGAAGAGCGGTGTCCAACTCGGATTGGTGCTGTAACAAACCAGGATGTCGCCATCTTCGAACAGGTCATCGTCCTCCGTCGACACCAGTCGGGCCCTGCCCTCGGCGATGCCGTTACTCGCTGCGATGCCTGTCAGCTCACGGATGGTCGCTGTATCCAACGTGGCTTGGATCGGATCGGGTACGCCGTAGAAGGTCATGGGGATCTCGACTGCCTCATATTCCCTCCGTCGTTGCCGACGAAACGAAACTAGTTCCCGCACGTTCTCGGGCGGATCGGCGAGTTCCTCGATGGTCAGGAAGAAGACATCCTCGGAGTCGGAGAGCACCCCGGTCTGCTCGAACTGCTTGCCGACGCGCCGCGCCGCGGCGCGGCAACCGTCCAACGCAATGTGATAGGAGGCCTTGCCGAGCTCGAGATTTCGGACCTGAGCAGCGGCTTGTTTGAACAAGAAACGCGTGAGCCTGCGTTGAGGTCCTGACATGCCGGCCACCAGCTCGGCCTCTGCCGCTTTCCGGGCGTCCATCGCGGCTTGGCTTCGAGCGGCACCGTTGTCTGTGCGCGCGGTGACAGAGCGCACCAGCGAGTGAAGCGGAGCCGGGTCTTCTCGCCAAGACGACGTCCAGACCATTCCTTCGTTCGGCCCGTAGAACCCGTGCCGCGCGATGAAGGTGTCGAGGTCGATACGACCCGACCCGAGAGACCAGATGTCCTCGGCCAAAGCAGATTCGGAGACGTCACCGAAACCGGCGAACAAGGTGAGCGCAAGCTCTGGCCGCCCGGACTTCTCGGCGACACCGACCAGCGCGCCCTGCACGCCCTGCAGAAAGGTCCGTACACGGATATGGACGCTCATCGTCTCGTAAAAGCGTTGCCCGGCGGCGCGGAGGTCGGAGAGGGGATCGCCGGAACCATCGCCGTGCAGTACGTCGGTTTGCCACCAGGCGAGTGTGTCGTCGTGGAGCTGTTGGAGTTCGCGAGTGGTCCGACGGTAAGCTCTGGGCAGCTTGGCAAGCATCGCCGGCACGCGTCGATTGCTACCCTTCTCGTCGGGCATCCCGCTTCGTACCGTTCCGCAGATGTCTCGCTCGAAGTCGTTCGGTGACGCTCCGGGAACCGACCCCATGAACGTGCGAACGTAATCCACGTTGAGCGCGTGTCTGCCGTAAAAGGGTGAGGTCTGCCGAAGATTCGGATCGTCGGGAAGGTAGACATCTTTCGAACTCATGATTCCGAGGTCGCACCAGGCGCGGCGGGTAGCGAGTTCGAAATTGTCCCAAATGCTCCAGTCCAGGGCTGCGAGGATACCGGGCGTGACCTCACCCGTATTGGCGAGTGTCCAGAATCGGTCCGGTTCTGAGGTGACGTGCACGGGATCGAACAGTGTCGGTGTCGGGGGCGTAAGCACGTGCGGCTGATGTGCCGATCCGTGACCGGAACCGCCTGTTTCGAGGGATGACATCTCACTCCTGGTGTAGTGGTCGAACGCTAGAGATTGTGAGCATCGGCGAGACGAACCCGATGGAATCGAGTTCGTCGAGTCCACAACATTTCGGCGGCTGAACTGCGAATTCGTGAACTTCTGACGTGCGATGCAGGGTGGAACAGTGCCCCCGGAACCTCGGCGATAAATCCGGGGGCCCCGCTCGAGCTGGTTTGGCTCAGTTGGGCTTGCCGTCGGGTCCGACACGCTCGACGGGGAAGCCCTCGTTCCAGGTGAGGCCGTCGATCAGTGTGCGCTCGTCACCATCGCGGCGGGTGCGGCCCAGTTGCGCCCGGTAACCGGCCCAGCGCGACTCCGAAAACTGAGTCATCCGACCAGTTTTGGGCGCGTCTGTGCGGTAGGTGGCATCGCCCACTTCGAATGTCGCCTCGATAGGCCACCGATCCTCGTCGAGATCGAACCACGCATCGGTGTCCGACGTGAGCTGCACGTCGCCGGTGCTCTGGATCACGACGCCCGGGGAGAAACCGTTACGGCCGGAGACCAAGTGTCCCCACTCGTAGGAACCGTCGTCGAACTTGTTGCAGAACACGTTCCACATGATCTGGTCATCCAAGAAGTACCCATATTCCTTCCACTCGACGCCGTGCTTCCAGAAGGAATTGTCGAACCAGATCGGACCGGAAACTCGCCTGCCCTGGAAAAGACCCGTCATCCAGAAACAGGTGCTCGTGTACAGCAGGGGCCGGTCGAGAGACGGGATGAAGAACTGCATACCCAAGCCGGCCGACTCCCCTTCCATCTCGACGATGTCACCCTCGCTGTAGGTCAGCCGGTTCTGGCTGAACTCGAGATCCATCGGCTGTTCACCTTCGGGGAAGCATCCTTTCGGGAGCTTCTGAAAAACGGGATCGTGCCACCGTCGCGTCTTACCCTCCAGCACGCGACGCAGTTCGCCACGCGCGCTGCGACCCGAATCCGGGTGGACGTCCAATTCGTTTTCAGCGCTGCCGTTCTGGGTCATCACGAACAGTCCAGAGGTAAGTGAGCCGACGAAGTTGCGCTCCAGGCAGTAGGTCAGTCCGTCCTCATCACGGAAGAAGCCGTACAACCACGACTTCTGGACGCCGAGCCCATGCTTCTCGGCCAGCAGGTCCATCTCGTCAGGATCGGTCTCGAACGCTCCTACCGCCGGCCGTGTTCCGAAGTCGCCCAGTTTCCAGCGTGTGTCCATCCGTGCCTCCTATGACAAAATCGAATTTTGTAATGTGAGCGTAGACACAGCATGGGCTAAATGTCTAGTGCTCGATATTCGCCGATTGGAGTAGAATGGCTGGAGTGACCGCCCGAGGGCGCATCGTCGATGCCGCACGTACGGAGTTTCTCGGTTCAGGTATCGGGCCGACGCGCATGGACACCATCGCCAAACGTGCAGGCATGGCGCGGCCAAATGTGTACAGGTATTTCGGAACGAAGCAGGATCTGGTCAAGGAGGTCATTCTCCGGGAGGTCCGCGCCGTGAACGCGCAACGCCGAGCGACCATCTCCCTGGACCGCGAATCTGCTGACATCATGCTCGCGTCGCTGGTCTCGGGCGCAGAGCTGATCAGAGGGACCGAGTTCCTGTCGGTGACACTGCGCACGGACAGAGAGCAGGTGACCAGGTTCCTGATTTCGAACGATGAAGATCTGTTCGCAACCCAGCATCATTACTGGGAACCCATCCTCACGCAGGCGAGAGAGCGCGGCGACCTGAGGGCCGACTTGGACGACGACCGAATCATTCGCTGGTTCATGTCGGCCAACTTCAGCCTCGTAACCCTGCCTGAGATGTACCCCGGCAGCACGACCGCCTGGTTCGTAGACTTCGTAATACCACCGGTACTGGCATAAGGATCTGTCCACCAAGCGCTCGGGCGATTGGAGAAGTTGGGCCTCGTCGCATGCGGGGCGCACTCGCGAAGCGACAACGGCGTCATGATCACCTCGGCCGGCATCGAAGCGCTCGCGTACATCACCGCGACGAGCTGAGCGGAGGGTCAGTCGGGTTGCTCGGGGGTATCCAACCATCGCACGATCTGGGTTCGTGAGCGGAAACCAGCTTGGCGAGGATGTGCTCGACGTGGGCGTCGACGGTCCGCTGGGAGATCACCAGCTTGGTGGCGATCTCTCTGTTCGTGAGTCCGTCGGCGACCAGAGCGGCGATCTGCTGCTCACGGCGGGTCAGGCCGTCGCGAGTCGCAGATCCCTTGCTCTTCGGTTTCCGATCCGTCTCGGATCCGAGGGCAAGTGCCACCGATTCGTCGAAGGAGAGTGCTTCACCCTTGGCATACATCTGCTCGAAGGCGGGTTTCCCGAGTTCCTGACGGAGTTCCCGTTCGACAATGCTCGTGACCTGCTGCACGGCGGCCTGGGGCAGTCTCAGCTGGCTGTACTGCCAGATCGATCGTGCGGCGCCCAGGAGCATGGCGGCGCGGTCAGGTTGGCTCGCGGCAGCCGACCATGCGAGCCCGTCGATACAGACCGCGACCATGCCCGGATGCTCGAACATCTGGTACAGGCGTATCGCCTCGGACATGAGGGCGGTGGCGGAGGCACCGTCTCCCT
>NZ_JADZGH010000161.1:0-18307 GCF_015865005.1 Rhodococcus sp. CX | reverse complement strand
AGCGCAAGGCAATCTGTTCGGCGTCCCCGTGCTCCGTGATGAATGCGTACAGGGCGGACAGAGCCATCGTTTCCGCTACGAAGCCTGGATTCTCCCGGTCGAGTCCCAGCTCCACAGGCCGCTTGGCCTCGTCGAATGCTTTCTGAATGTCATCGTCCGCCGGACGCTTCCAGAGCCGACGCAAACAGGCCGGTCACGGTCGAATCGGGTGATGGCTGTTCGGTGGCCGATTCGCGGTATTCGCGAAGGAGTGTGCGGGCATCGTCCGTCTGCTCGACGAGGAACCCGAGGATGCTCGCGGCGACGAGACCCATGGCCCGCTCGACCGACGGGGCGGTGACCCGATCGAGGGCACGTCGCAGCCACTGATATCCCTCCAGAACGGATCCGGATTGCTGCCAGTACGGACGCAGGGCCGTCGCCATCTCGAGTGCGACCAGCGGCTCGCCGGGGTCGGACAAACTGAAGGCGAGCGCTTCGCGGATATTGGCCTGTTCTGCCTGTGTCGTCGCGTACCACTCGACGTCCCGGCTGCTGCAGTAGTCGGAGATCCCACGCCGGGCGAGACGGAAGAAGTAATCCCGGTGACGATGCCGCACAGCCGACGCGTCCGGGGACGACGCCACCTCTCCATACCGTATTGGCGCACAGGCTCGAGCATCCGATACCGGCCCTGTGTTCCGTGAGGGCCGTTGATACGGACGATGATCGATTTTTCGACGAGCCCGATCAACGCACCGAGGACGCTGGATCCGGGTTCGGAGGGTAGGCACACCCCGACCGCAGTCTCGACCGTGAACCCTCCGGAGAAGACTGACAGTTGCTTCCACACCTGCGGTTCGTGTGGAGTGCACAAGCGGTAACTCCAGTCCACGGCGGCGTCCAACGTGCGATGGCGTGAGGGCCGCGTTTGCTCGGTGGCCGTCAGGACCTCGCTGTCCTGGAGTCGCTCTGCAATCTCCACCGGGCTGAACGTTCGGACGTTCGCCGCAGCCAGTTCGACCGCCAGGGGAAGACCCTCCAACGCTCGGGAGATCGCTGCGACCGCTTCGCGATTGTCGTCGGTGATCCGGAAGCGTGGGTCCGCTGCCGATGCTCGCTCCTCGAACAGCAACATCGCTTCACTGAGGCCGGTCACCGACTCCTGTGAGAGAGGCGGAACCGGAAAAACCTGCTCGCCCTCGACACCCAGGATGTGTCTGCTCGTCGCCAAGATCTTGAGCGCCGGCGCGGAACGCAGGAGACGAGTAATCAGCTCGGCACACGCGAGGGTGAGATGTTCGCAATTGTCGAGAACAAGGAGAAGCCGCCGATCCCGGAGATGCTCGGTCAAGAAGCCGACAGGGTCTTTCGACTCGTCCCGGACGCCCAGGACGCTACTGATCGTCGGGGCCAGCAAGCTGCCCTGCCGGAGATCGGCCAGTTCGACCAGCCACACACCGTCGGCGAAGTTGCGCCGGATTCCGCCGGCGAGCCTGAGGGCGAATCGCGTCTTTCCGACTCCACCCATGCCGGTCAGGGTCAGCAGCCGCGTGGAGGCGAGGAGATTCTTCGCGTGCGTGAGCACCTCTCGCCGGCCGACGAAGCTGGTCATCTCCACCGGCAGGTTGCCGGCCGCACGCACACTCATCCGGTAAAGATCTCACCTCGGCCAGGCTAAGGGCACTATCAACGTTGTTGAAGTCGGCAAACATCGTACAAAGGCCACCGTTACCCCGGTCGAAGATCATCACCGACTGTGTAGTTGTAACTTCCGGTTCCCGCTCAGCTTCCGCGAAGTCGAGACCTCATGCTCGAACGCGGTGCCGGGTCAGCTTCGCCATCCTCGCGGTCGACGACGACACCTTCATCACCCACCTGACGGACACGACCGGTACCTACCTGTTCCATACTTCCGACGACCGACCTCGCACTAGCCTTTTCGACTTTCTCGGGCGGAAACCGAAGGCGACGACACGCCTCGACGCCGACCATCCGTTGACCTTCAGAGAATGTCCACATAATCAACCAATACCCGGTAGCCAGCGGTGTCCTTCCGCAGTAACCGTCGCGCAGTCCTCCTTGAACGTCACCGCCCGCAGGCGAACCGAACCTTGGGCACCCGAAGTTTGCGACGCCGTAAGCGCAGAAAGCGCGAAACCTGAAGAAATGCCACGGAACTGAGACTCAGGGCAAATGGCAATTCGTGAGACAACCGACGAACCCGCTCGTCAACGAAGGCCGACATGTCACGCGATCTGAGACCCTACAAGCCGCCTCGCATCTTGGCGATGGTGCCCCGCCCGGTGTAGGCACGCGCCAGGCGCAGCGCGGTCATCGTGGCCTCGGTGCCGGACGCCGTGAATCGGATGCGTTCGAGAGACGGCAGTCGGCGCTGCAGCGCTTCGGCAAGTTGGAAGCCCAGCGTCGGGTGCGGCGAGCAGAACGTCGTTCCCCGGTCGATTTGTGCCTTCGTGGCTTCGACCACAGCGGGGTGGCAATGTCCCAGAGGCAGCAGCCAGTCACCACACATCAGGTCCAGCAGGCGGTGGCCGTCGGCATCCCAGACGTATGCGCCCTCGCCTCTTTCGACATACACGGGGTACGGACTCATGAAGCCGAGGCCACCGGGTACACCGCCCGGCACCGCCTGCTTCGACTTCTCGAACGCCACCAGCGAAGACGGAGTTCGCTCTCGATATCGTTCGACGACAGAGCCGTACCACTCGTCGAAGTCCTTCGCCCGGCCGGCTTCACGGGTTGATTGCACTTGTGCCTTTTCTCCTACTCGATGTCGTCAAACTGTCTGCTCGGGGGGATACCAGCTCTTCATGGGCGGTCCCCCTGGACTTGCTCGAAGGTGAAATGAAGCGGTCGTCGTGCATCCACGGATGCACAGGTATTCGCTCTATCGAAGTTCGCCGGTGTCGAACCAGCGCTCCAAGCGTTCCCGTTGTGCGGCGCCGACGTACTCGATGCGCACCCCGTCGGCATTTTCAGGGCTGGCGTAGAACACCGAGACAGTGCCGTCCGGTCTGCGGAAGATCGCGTCTACCGACTCGCCCTTCACCTCCAACTCTCGAAGTCTCGCTTCCGGGTCCGGCTCCCACACGCCCAGATGGTGGAGTCCCTCCCCCAGGGCGGCACCGTAGATGCCGGTGCCGCTGATCTCGATCAACTCCAGCCGGAACGGTCCTTGCCGGGAATATGTCACGCGTGCCTCCGCCGGGCCGGTCGAGCCGGAGATCCGGTCTTCCAGCTCATGCACGTGCACGGTTGTCGGCGAATTGAAGGTGTACCCCAGCTTTTCCGTGAAACGTTCGATGGCGGAATCGAGGTCGTGAACCAGGATTCCGGCGTGATAAGGAACATTCACATCCATGTGATCTCCAAGAAGGGTTGAGGGTGCCGGATCTTCGGCATGCCGCGTTGTCCCCGATCTGTGCGGCACTCGGCATCACATGATTTGTGTGCCGGGGGAAGTCGGCTTCGACCGAAGCGCGCGCTCAATGCTGGACGCGGGACAGCATGCCGCCGTCGACCACGAGGTTCACACCGGTGCAGAAGGAAGCACGCGCACTCGTCAGGAAAGCGACGGCATCGGCCACCTCTTCTCGTTGGCCGAAACGGCCGAGCGGCAACCTATCGAGTACTTTGTCGAAGACTTCGGGACGGGATGACCGCACTGCATCCCACGCACCGCCTTCGAAGAGGATCGGCCCCGGCGACACGGTGTTGACCCGGATACCTTTCGGTGCAAGCGATCGAGCCAAAGCTCCGGCATGCTGGAGGATCGCAGCCTTCATTGCGGCGAATGCGGTCGGCCCGGAGGGAAAGTCGGCGTCGAATGCACTTGTCGAGCTGATCGCCACAATCGATGCCATGTCCGACTTTTCGAGATAGGGCGTCGCTGCTTCTGCGAGGATCGCCAGCGCTCTCAAGTCTCCCCGGACGCTGATCTCCCATGCATCGTCGCCTGTCACACTGCCGGGCGAAGCATTCGAGACGACAACGTCCAGGCCGTCCATTGCTGCGGCCGCGGCCGACACGAACCCCCGGAGTGCGGTGGGATCGGAGACATCCACCGCTTCGGCGTACACCTTCGCCCCGGCCGCACGTAGTTCCGATTCCGCCTCGCGTACGCTTTCTACGTTGCGCGAGCAGATCGCGAGTGCCGCGCCTTCACGGGCGTACATTTCCGCGATCGTCCGACCGATACCACGGCTCGCGCCTGTTACCAGCACTCGCCGATCCTCGAGTCCGAGCTCCATAGTTGACCCCACTTCCGCCGAATCGCACTCGCCTGGTCATCCCCGGTAAAGTACTCTATACCTAAATAAACGATTCATCTACTGATTGTCGATCCGAAGAATCATGCACCCCGCTCGGGCGATCCGCAGCCTCGGGAACACGAACTTACTCGATTAGCATGTCGATTCGGATCACGAGCCTCACCCCAGCGGAGTCCTCATGAGCAATTCTGTCCAACCTCTCGTCCCCGCCCCACTGGTCGATACCAACCGGAAAGACTCCCGAGGATCGATCAGCGGGCTGGTCAACCTGCGCGATCTCGGTGGCCTGCCGACCACGGATGGACGTATGACGCGATCGGGCGTTCTGTACCGCAGCGACGCCCCGTACGCCTCCGATGACACCCCCGATTCTCTACCCGCCTGGCCGCCCGGCATCGTCGTCGACCTTCGATCTCACGGCGAATACACCGGTGCCCACCCCTGGATCGAATACTCGAAAGTGGTTCAGATCCCCGTTCTGCGCGACGCAGCCGTGGTGACGGACGCCGACACTCTCACCAGGCCGACCGCCAAGCACTTGGAGAGGATCTACAACGACATCCTCGATGCCCACCCCGATCGACTGGCCGGAGTGGTCGAACTTGCCGCACGGGAGGCCGGCCCAGTACACGTCCACTGCGCTGCAGGCAAAGATCGCACCGGAGTGACGGTCGCCATCCTGCTCCTGACAGCTACTGTGAGCGCCGAGGCCATCGTGCAGGATTACACCGCGACGGCGGAGAACATGGATGCGCTGATGACACGGCTGGAAGCACTCGGCAGACGCAAGTCCGGCACGCCGCGACCCTCGCCGTCGATGCTTACGGCACCAGCCGCCTTGATAGAGATGGTGATCGACCGAGTCGCCGGTCATCAGGACGGCGTCGAAGGCTGGCTCGACGAGCACGGCTGCCCCCGGGATTCGGTGGATGCCTGGCGCCGTCGCTTCGTCGGCGGATAAGCAGCGTCGAAACACGAACAACGCGGTTCTTGCGCCGCGGTTCAGGCTTCCGCTCGGCATCTTTCCACCGGACCCAGGTGCGGTGCTTCATCGTCTGCGAGCGGACGAACGGCCCTGATCGGCTCACCGACGTAGACTTCCTCCCCCAACAGCAGGCCGCCATCCGAAATCGGCCAGACGACCACCGATCGGTACTCCACGAGGTACCAGGCACCCTGGTCCGTTACTCCGCGGACCCCGCGGGAGGACAGCACTTCGCCCGAGTATGCGTGCCGGAAGATTCCCTCCGTGACGACAGCACTCGGCCCCGGAACGACACGTTCTATCGCGTACTCGAGTCGGTTGCGACCCAATTTCACCGACTCTTGGTAGTAGGCACGCACCGCGGCGGCTCCCGACGGTCCCGGAGAAGTCGTCGCACCCCAATAGTGGTATACGGGGTCGTCTACGAGTGTTGCCATGAGGGCATCGAGGTCGCCACGAACTTCTGCGTCGACGTGGCGGGCGACGAGCTCCAAGTTTGACCGCAGTCGCGGGTCGGGCTCTGTCGCCGCAGCCTCGGTGAGAAGACGCCAGGACGCCGCGGCCATCGGATGAACTGATGCGGTGGTCACCGAGTCACACTCCCTTGATCGTATTCGTGAGCCTGCCGCCGACCCCGATCGGCCGCCGTCGAGCAGTCGACGTCCTCGCAGGGACAGGATTCGGAACGAGGTCTACCTAGCAAATAATCTAGAATGCAACTATAGTTCGATAGACATTATATGAGAAGAGTTACTGGCGCTCTCACACGCCAGGACGGGAGGCGTTGGCTGTGCACGTTCTCATCAAAGACACCTGCCAGGGATGCGGCACCTGTGAGGCCGCGGTACCGACCATCTTCCAAGTGAACGACGAAGGCACCGCAGTAGCTCTCACGGACCTGGTCCCCACCGATCTCGAACAGGCGGTACGTGAGGCTGCGTACGAGTGCCCTACAGAGTCGATCAGCATCTCGGAGTAACGGTGATGGACAGACTTGTCGTCGTCGGCGCATCCTTGGCCGGCCTACGTGCCGTCGAAAGCGCTCGACGAATCGGATTCACCGGAGAGATCGTGCTCGTAGGCGACGAAGACCGACTGCCGTACGATCGTCCTCCACTCTCCAAAGCGGCACTCGCCGCCGAATCGAGCGAGGATATCCCACCCCTGCGCGCCGAGTCCGTACTGCGCGACGACCTGGGCGTGACCCTGACCCTGGGGAGTCCCGCCACCGCGCTGGACGTGGTCGATCAGGTCGTCTACGCAGGAGGCGAAAGAATCCGCTACTCGGCAGCAGTTCTCGCGACCGGCTGCCGGACAAGGACACTACCCGAGGTCGCATCACATCCAGCCGTCCACGTATTGCGCACCGCCGACGATGCATTCGCGTTGCGCAAGGCCCTCGACGGCGCGCGGACGCTCGCCGTAGTCGGCGCAGGCTTCATCGGCTCGGAAGTGGCCTCGGTAGCACGTGCACGGGGCATCGATGTCACCATCGTCGAAAGTTCCGGAGCTCCCCTCGCGCACGCGGTGGGCGCCGGACCCGGCGCGCTGCTGACACAACTTCACGAACAGAACGGAACACGTGTCCTGCTCGACAGCACGGTCGCGACCGTCACCGACCGGGGTACAGGTGCCGGTCTCGTTCTGACGGACGGGCGCGTCGTGGACGCCGACGTCATCGTCCTGGCAATCGGGGTGGTTCCCAATATCGAATGGCTGACTTCATCGGGACTCGATCTCGGTGACGGCATTCTCTGTGGCGCAGATCTGGGCGTGGGTGTGAAAGGGGTGGCCGCCGCCGGAGACGTCTGCAACTGGCCGGATCATCGATGGGGTCGCCGCTTTCGTATGGAACATTGGACCAATGCCGCCGAGCAAGGGGCACATGCCGCTCGGACGGCGCTTCGTCTGGACGTTGCCGAGCCTTTCTCGACGATGCCGTACTTCTGGTCGGAGTGGTACGGGGTGAAGATCCAACAGGTCGGTCGGGTCGATTGCGACGAGCATCTCGTGGTCGGTGATCACGAGAGCAATCGTTATGTCGTGCTCTACGGCCACGGTGGAACGCTGTTGGGTGCACTCACGGTAGGGCGACCCGGTGAGACCATGAAACTCCGCCGCTTGATCGAGCAGCGCGTGGATTGGGCCGAGGCCGTTGCGTTTGCGCGCAGCCGCACGATTTCCGCGGGTACCACCGGATTACCGTCCTCGTGAGCGCCTGACGGCGACAGGGCCGCGGCGCTCTCCCAACTGCGAGAGCGCCGTAGGTCACGTTGCTTTCACCGCTTCTTCCTTGCGAACCCGCCAGGTAGCGAAATCGGCGTAGTCACGCACCGCAGCGATCAGACCCTTGCGCAATTGGAACACGCCGGTGCACTCGATCGCGGCTTCGTTGTCGCCGAACCAGAAACGATCAACCCGTTCGACGAAAGCCACGTCGTTGGCGACCGCGAAGCCCACCACTTCCCATCGCACCCGGTCTGCCTCGCTGAGCGACTTCTGCAACGCTGCCACGACCGCGTCGCGGCCTTCGATCGCAGGGTAGGGCACCAGCAACTGGTACGTGACGTCGTCGGTAAGGAATTTCCCGGCGGCCATCGCATCGCGCGCGTTGATTGCGGCAAAGAACGCAGCGATGGGGGTAGGCATTTCGGTCGAGCCGGTCATGAGACCTCCGTAGTGGTCGGGACGAAGCAGTCCTCCGATAGGTCGATCGTCATTTCGGGCAAGGACTTGCAGATGCCTGTCCGGCGCTGGACGGGGGGTCTCCGGTGGGCGACACCCGATCCACCGGAGACCCAGATCTCGTCAGCGGCTCCGGGTACCGGAACCCAACCCCTCCCGACTTGCGGAGACCGCACCGCGAAAGTCGGGGCGACGCTTCTCCATCCGCGCCCGACCAGCTTCCTTTGCTTCACGAGATCGGAACGCCACGGCCTGGGCGAGTGCCTCCTGCTCGACTGCCCGCTCGAACGATGTCTCGAACGAGGCGTTGATCGACTTCTTCATCATCGCGAAGGCCTGGGTCGGACCGGCTGCCAGACGCTCTGCCCACGACTCGACAAGACTGTCGAGCTCCGCGTCCGGGACGACCCGGTCGGCGATCCCCAGTTCGGCCGCCTCCGTGCCCGAGATCCGTTCACCGAAGAACGCCAGTTCCTTCGCCTTCGCAAGGCCCACCCGTCGGGGCAGTGACCACGTCCCGCCCCCGTCCACCGAGATCCCCAGATCGGCGAACATCTCACCGAAGAGCGCTCCTTCGCCGGCAAGCACGAAGTCGCAGCACAACGCGAAGTTGGCGCCGAATCCCATCGCAGGGCCGTTCACTTTCGCGATTGTGGGCTTGGGAAGTCCCTGAACGAGAGTGCAGAGCTGTCCCACCCGGCGCATGAAGGTCATCTCGTCAGGCAGAAGTGGCGCCGACAAGTCCATACCGGAGCAGAACGAATCTCCTGCCCCGGTAACCACGAGGACTCGGTCTTGTGCAGATCGCGCAACGTCCTCGACTGCAGCAATCGCTTCTTCGACCAGTTCGGTTGTGAGCGAGTTCTTCCGATGGGGCCTGTTCAGTTCGAGCGTTGCGACAGCCTCATACCGCCGCACCAGTACGTTGTGCACACCAACTCCAAGTCAGTAGGACCGATGCCATTCACCTTCGGGCGGGGCGACCGAGCGTCGGTGTCGGCACCGGCAGCGCAGAATGCCCTCCCCATGAACATTACTCTATAGATAGATTATTATACATTCATGTATCTCGTCAGCGAGTGACGCTCGAGTGACGCTGATGTATAGCTCCTCCATCACTTCTCGAGGAGCGAAGACTGTCGCGTCGGCGTGACGAAATGGGCAGACTCAGTTACTCTACAGCTAGAGTATTTCTCTAGTGGAATCAGGGAAGGTCTCGATGCGCACAGCACTTCTCGCTGGTGCCGCTCTTGTGAACCGGCGCTGCTTCGGGGCTCGGCACGGCCATTGCGCAGCGCCTCACCGACCCTGGCGTGATCATGTTCGGCCTCGATCTCGCGCAGTCCAACGAGCGGGTGGACGGCCGTTGCACTCCACGGACGTCACCAACGCAGACGAGACACGGGCTGCGGTCGACCCGCTCGGCGAGTCGGGTGTGCCGCTGCGCGCCACAACGAACCGAATACCCGTCGTAGGCCCGCGACTCGGAAGGACCGGCTCATCATGAACCCTTTGGAACGGATTGTCGTCGTTGACGGTGCACGTACTCCGATCGGCAGCTTCGGCGGAGCCCTGAAGGACTTGCCGGCCCACGAACTCGGCGCCGTCGCCGTCAAAGCCGCTCTCGAGCGTGCGGCGGTGGCAGCCGAGGATATCGACGAAGTGGTGATGGGCTGCATCGGGCAGGTCGGGCCGCCCCTCCTGCGCCGCATTCACTGAACCGATTCACGCAACGAGGAGGGACCTATGAAGAAGCGAGTGCCCACACGGACCGACCTCTCGCCGGAGCATCAACCACTCACCGAACGTGACCTCGCCATCGTCCTCGAGGCGCTCACCGGTGAAAAGTTGAGTGGGAAGCGCGATTACCAATCTGCACGCCTCAACCGAAAGCGAAGAGCATTGAACCCACGATGAGCATGCCTGTCCACGGCGTTTCGCCTAGCGGACATGGTGGATGGGGCAGCTCCGAGTCACATGCGGTGTCCCCGGCGACCTTCCGGGAATGCGCTGTCGAAGCACCACCCGGCGGTATTGATCGGGTAGGAATTCACAGCGAAGCCGTAATTGCTGTGCACACCGGGGACATATCCACGCCGGCCGACACCGCTGTTGCAGATGTGATCTCCGACGTCGATCCGCACACTCCCAGGAACACCTCTTGGACAATTCGGACGCGTGTGCACCGGCGATACCCGGTGGAAGGATCCCGCCTATTGTTGCGAGGGCAGCTGCTCCTGCAATGATTGCGGTCGAACATCGTGTGGTGGAGGCACTTTGCGCCCCGATGCTTGCTCATGACTGTTCGCTGGGTGGGTCGAGATGGTTCGGTCGCTATCTCACGCGAAGCGACTGCATATAGGCACGTATCGCCGCCTACGGTGTCTGGTGATCGCCTCTGCCGAACGAGACGCCATAGCGGTTCGGGAACGAACCGAACGAGCAACGACCGAGTTTCCCGTGGACATAATCGTTTTCCGGAGTCCGGACGATAGTCGTACCGACCGGATGGCGCAATCAAGCGGCGCGGGGCATCCGCGCCATCGAGACTTCGCCGCCGCGCTGCCGGTCCCCTCCCTCGCTCGCAGCGAGGGCGAACACCGGAAGTCTCTGGTTGCGTCCCCGCCGCCACACAACCACCCGACTGTGGCCCGTCGGCGGTTCGCCCGAAACCCAGGCGTACAACCACGGTCCCGCGTCGAGTTCGATGATTGCCAAAATCGCGGACTCCTCATCACGACTCGAACCACTACGCGTCATCGCCTTCCACGAGACGACGGTTCCGAACCCACTTACGGAAACTGGAAACAA
The DNA here is from genome assembly GCF_015865005.1 of Rhodococcus sp. CX. Lineage (NCBI taxonomy): Bacteria > Bacillati > Actinomycetota > Actinomycetes > Mycobacteriales > Nocardiaceae > Rhodococcus > Rhodococcus sp. CX. Next base: position 7,555 of record NZ_JADZGH010000161.1, on the reverse strand, counting down.
CTCCACTCCACCGCAGGACCGGCAGGCCGGTGGCAATGGCGAGACCAGCGTCTTACATCTGCAACAGCGCCACACCGGGAATCTCACGTCGGATGGTGCGGACGTCGTCGGGGGAGGCTGCGGGTCGTACATCACGGTCCTTCGAGCTGTGGATGCGGCCGCCTTCAGGGTGCGGTGCCGGTGGAACAGCCGCCACGACAGAAATACGGATCGACCTACCTATCTCCCCCGCGCGTTCCGCCCCGGAAGTGCCCGGATATACGGATACGAACGTGATCGTCGGGCCGGCCCAGCCCGCCCTGCAATCGAGGCCATCGAGACCGATACCCTGCTTTCGCCATCGAATGGGCGCCCTCTAGCCCACCCTCCGCTAGGACCTTCTCCACGCATGGCACGGATTGCCGACACGCGACGACCGTTGACGGATCGGACCCCATCGAGGAGTGATGCCCGGGACCTCGTGGGTCCCGGGCATCACTCTTGTGGTCCGACGTTCGCTCCAGAGGCGCTCCGGCTACTGCGCGGACCTGGTCTCGATGAAGACCGGGTTCAGTTGCCGGCGCCGCTGGCGGGCAGGATCCGGGTGCGGACCTCGCCGAAGCCGATCCGGGAGCCGTTCGGGCCGGGTGCGGTCGCCGAGATCGCGATCTCGTCGCCGTCCTCGATGAACGTGCGGGTCTCGTCGCCGACCTGAACGGGTTCGGCTCCACCCCACGTGAGTTCGATGAACGCGCCGCGCTGGTTCTTCTCCGGGCCGGAGATGGTGCCGGAGCCGAACAGGTCACCGGTGCGGGTCGCGGCGCCGTTGACGGACGTGTGCGCGAGCATCTGCGCGGGCGACCAGTACATCTGCGCGTACGGCGGGCGGCTGACGACGACCCCGTTCCATTCGACCTCGAGGTCGATGTCCAGGCCCCACTTCTCGTTGCCCTGCAGGTACGGCAGCGGTTCCGGATCCTGCACCGGGGTGTCGATGCGGGCGGCTTCGAGTGCGGCGAGCGGCACGACCCACGGGGAGATCGACGTCGCGAACGACTTGCCGAGGTTCGGGCCGAGCGGCACGTACTCCCAGGCCTGGATGTCGCGGGCGGACCAGTCGTTGAGGATGACCGCGCCGAAGCAGTGCTCGGCGAACTCGTCCGGCTTGATCTGCGAGCCCATCGGGCTGCCGACACCGACGATGAACCCCATCTCGGCTTCGATGTCGAGGCGGATGGACGGACCGAAGACCGGCGCCGGATCGTTCGGGCCCTTGCGCTGGCCGCACGGGCGCACGATGTCGACACCCGAGGTGACCACCGTCGACGACCGGCCGTGGTAGCCGACGGGAAGGTGCTTCCAGTTCGGCATCAGCGGATCGGGGTTCTGCGGGCGGAACAACCGTCCGAGGTTCGACGCGTGGTTCTCCGACGCGTAGAAGTCGACGTAGTCCGCGACCTCGATCGGAAGGTGCAGCGTCACGTCCGCGATCGGGAACACCGCGTCGTCCGCGACCTCCCCGGACACGAGTTCCTTGATGGCGGAACGCACTTCGTCCCAGCGACGGCGGCCCTGTGCCATAAAGGCATTGAGCGACGGCTCGGCGAAGACCACGTCGTCCTCGAAGACCCGGCTCAGGTCGAGCACCGTGTCGCCGACGCGGACGCCGACGCGCGGTTCGGAGTCCTCGGTGGAGAAGATGCCGTAGGGAAGGTTGTCGATGCCGAAGAGCGAACCCTCGGGAATGTCGATGACGGTCATGCGGGTGATCCTTCGGTAATCGGGAGAACGGTTGCGGGCACCAGGCCGAGGTCGATCAGATCGACGAGCGGTTCGACGATGCTGCAGGTACCGAACGACCGGAACCGGCTGCGCACCTCGGTGATACGTGCCGGCGACAGCGCGGAGAGGCGGGTGGCGACGGCGGCACCGTCGCGGTCGGCGAGCACCGTCACGAGGCCGGCCACGTCCGCGCCGTCCAGCGCGGCATCGACCGCTGCGAGCACGTTGAGGAAGCCGTGCTGCTCGAAACCGGTGTGCGGGTCCGTGTTCCGGATCGCGTGGTGCAGGCCCGCGGTCGCCTTGAACGGCACTCCGGCGGTGACCGCGGTCCGGATGGCCTCGGCGAGTTCGGTTTCGTCCGGGTATGCCTCGGCGACGACACCGCCGGTGCGGAACTTGGCCGCGTTCGGCGTCCCGGCGAGCCCCGTCAGGAGGGCGGACCGACGGTCGTCGCGGGGCACCTCGACGAACAGTGCGACGCCGGGGAGTTCGGCGGCGACAACGTCGAGCGCAGCGAGGAATTCGTCGGCGCTGCTGTCGGCGGGAACCGCGATCTCCGCTGCCTCGACGGTCACGCCGTCGAGTTCACGCAGCCGAGCCACCGCGGCGGACACGGTCGCGGGACCACCCGGAGCCGTGATGCTCAGGGCGAGTTCGCCACCGAGCGGACGGGATTCGAGCGACTCGACCAGTTCTTCGATGCGCGGAACGGGAAAGACGAACAGCCCCACCAGATCCGAGTAGTCGGAGATACGGTGTCCGGCGTGCGCCGGCAGTGCCTGCTCCAGCGGGGCATTGCCCGGCGGGAAGAGTGCGGCGTCGTCACACAGTCCGGTGAGCAGAGTTCCGAGATTTGTCACTTGCCTGCACCTCGATTGCGGTTCCAGCTTCCGGCGTAGGTGGTGTCCTCGCACGCGAACGCACCCTCGCCGAGTTCGAGCGGGCGGAACGTGTCGACCATGACGGCGAGTTCGTCGAAGAACTCGACGCCGATGCTGCGCTCGTATGCGCCGGGCTGCGGGCCGTGCGCGTGCCCACCCGGGTGGACCGAGATGGAGCCCTGCCCGATGCCGGATCCCTTGCGGGCCTCGTAGTCGCCGCCGCAGTAGAACATGATCTCGTCGGAGTCGACGTTGGAGTGGTAGTACGGCACCGGGACGGCGAGCGGGTGGTAGTCCACCTTGCGCGGCACGAAGTTGCAGATGACGAAGTTGTTGCCCTCGAACGCCTGGTGTGCCGGCGGCGGCTGGTGCACGCGACCGGTGATGGGCTCGTAGTCGTGGATGGAGAAGGTGTACGGGTAGAGGCAGCCGTCCCAGCCGACCACGTCGAACGGGTGCGTGGGCACGACGTAGCGGGTGCCGACGATGCCGTGCGACGTGCGGTGCTTGACGAGCACCTCCACCTCGCCCTCGAGGTTCTCGACCTCGACGAGGGCGGTCGGGCCGTGCAGGTCGCGCTCGCAGAACGGGGAGTTCTCGAGGAACTGGCCGAACCGCGACAGGTAACGCTTCGGCGGCACGATGTGGCTGTTGGCCTCGATGACGTAGGCGCGCAGCGGCTCGTCGCCGGTGGGGATCCAGCGGTGCGTCGTCGCCATCGGCAGCAGCACGTAGTCGCCGGACTTCGCCTCGAGCGTGCCGAAGACGGTTTCGACTGTGGCCGTGCCGGATTCGACGTAGACCATCTCGTCGCCGACGACGTTGCGGTACAGCGGCGATTCCTTCTTCGACACCACGTACGAGATGCGCACGTCGGCGTTGCCGAGGATCAGGCGGCGGCCGGTGACGACGTCGGTGTCCGCCCACAGGTTCTCGGGGAACAGGTCGTGGAGCTTGAGGTGCCGCGGCGTGAGCGGGTGATTCGGCGTGGTCGTCTGGTCCGGCAGGTCCCACACGGTCGCGTCGACGATCGCCGACGGGATGTGCCGGTGGTACAGCAGCGACGAGTCGGACGAGAAGCCCTCCTCGCCCATCAGCTCCTCGTAGTAGAGGTTGCCGTTCTCGTCGCGGTGCTGGGTGTGACGCTTCGGCGGGATGACGCCGAGCTGTCGGTAGAACGCCATGGGGTTCAGCTCCTCGCAGGTTCCTCAGGCCGATCGAGGCGGTTGCGCCCCGGTGTTAATAAACACATTAACTAGTTTTCCGGGACGAAAGCAACCACGGAACGGTCACGAGGTCGTGACGATCGGAGTATCCACACCCTTGACCGAGCACGGAGCTCCCGCGATCAGTTACGTCCGCGCACGTCGAACTGGCTGCGGTTCGTGATCAGCTTGTTCAGGAGCATGACGAGGATCTGCTGTTCGGCCTCGGTCAGCACCTCGACCCACGCCGCCTCGCGCTCGTTCTGCGCGCGGAACGCCTCGGAGATCTCGCGCTCCCCCGCCTCGGTGAGCGACAACTGCACCGATCGGCCGTCGTGACTCGCCGGCGTCCGCTCCAGGAGACCTGCCTCGACCAGCGGTTTTGCCAGATTCGACACGGCCGCGCGGCTCATGCCGGTCAGCCGTGCGGCGCCCTTCGGTTCGATCGGCCCGGCCAGCCACACGACGAACAGCAGGCGGTACGCGGACCACGACCGTCCGTTGGGCCGGTGCACGGTGGATTCGAGGTCGTAGGTGACGACGTCCGACGCCCGGTTCAGGGTGAGCAGCACCTCGGTGGCATTGCGGTGGTAGTCGCCGTATCTGCTGCCCAGCCGGCTTTTCGCGAGTTCGACGAACGACCAGTAGTCGAGCGAGTCCGGCGCTGCCGATCCCCCAACCTCGCTCTGCCCACCATCCATGGGGCCCACACTATCGCGGCTACTTGTGGAGATATTCGAGGCCGACGATTTCCGGGAATTCACCAAGATAGTATATCCATTAACTACCTCGCCCCGCCGATACGTCTGCCAGGAGACTGCACCCGCGCGCCGCGATGAGCATTGCACTGCGACAGTTACCGCTCCACTCGGAAAATTCTGTAGAAAGGACTCGGACAGACAGCCCCGGCCGGCCCGAGAAGGACCCACATGAGCACCTTGCAGACGCTCGATCGTGGGCTGCGCGCACTCGACATCGTGTCCCAGTCGCCATCCGGAATCTCTGTAGCGGACCTGTCCCGCGAACTCGATGTGCACCGAGCTATCTGCTATCGAATCGTCGCCACTCTCGAAGAGCATTCGCTGGTCGCCCGGGCCTCGGACGGCCGGATACGCCTGGGCGCCGCCGCGGTGGTGCTCGCGTCGAGATTCGAACCGCAGTTCGCGGTCGAGGTGAATCCGATACTGCACACGCTCGCCGACGAGACCCGCGCGACGGCATTCGTGTCCGTCGCCCAAGGGCAGAACTGCGTCGTAATCATGGTCGCCGAGCCGGAAGGCACGCTGCTGCGGGTGGGCTATCGCGTCGGTAGTAGCCATCCGATCGACCGCGGCGCCGCAGGCATCGCGATCCTCGCCCTGCGACCCGAATCGCCGGGGTGACTCCGAGGCGGTACGCCGAGCTCGGGCCGACGGCTACAGCCTCACCCGCGGCCAGCTCGAGCACGGCGCAGTCGGTATCGCGTCCGGTATCGCACTCCCACAGGGAGTCGGGCCGGGCGCCGGCCTCGAACGGAGCGTCGGCGTCGTTGCAATAGACGGCCTTGACACCGAACGCGCGGCGCAGGCGGTCATGCGCACCGCCCGCGAAATCGAGCGCCTCATCAACGTCTGACGCTCCCCACAACAGCTTTCCCTCGCGAAGCTGCGCACTCACACCGCAGCAACGTCCACATCGTGGTACCCGTCTCCCCGCGACAGTCCCGTTCACCGTTCCCTGGGCCGCACTTGACCGCGAATGTGACCACGCTTACCCTGATCGAAGTTCGCTCACAGTTACATGTTGTGCGTTATTAGTAACTTCGCAGCTCAATGCGAGTCCAACACAGACGGAGATGCAAGCCATGAGCGCATGCCCGATCGATCACACGGCCCTTCAGACCGCGGGCTGCCCGATTTCCGCGAATGCCGCCGCCTTCGATCCCTTCACCGGCCCGTACCAGGTGGACCCTGCGGCGTCGCTGCGCTGGTCGCGCGATGAGGAGCCGGTGTTCTACAGCCCGGAACTCGGATACTGGGTCGTGACCAGGTATGAAGACGTCAAGGCCGTCTTTCGCGACAACATCCTGTTCTCGCCGTCGATCGCACTCGAGAAGATCACTCCGGTCTCGGACGAGGCGACCGCGACGCTCGCGAAGTACGACTACGCGATGGCGCGCACTCTCGTGAACGAGGACGAACCCGCGCACATGCCGCGACGACGGGCGCTGATGGACCCGTTCACCCCCAAGGAACTCGTCCACCACGAGCCGATGGTTCGCCGGCTCACCCGCGAGTACGTCGATCGCTTCATCGAGTCCGGAAAAGCCGACCTCGTCGACGAAATGCTGTGGGAGGTCCCGCTCACCGTGGCGCTGCACTTCCTCGGCGTGCCGGAAGAAGACATGGATACGATGCGCAAGTACTCGATCGCGCACACCGTGAACACCTGGGGCCGGCCGGCACCCGAGCAGCAGGTTGCGGTCGCCGAGGCCGTCGGCAAATTCTGGCAGTACGCAGGCCAGGTCCTCGAGAAGATGCGCAAGGACCCATCCGGCCACGGCTGGATGCCGTTCGGAATCCGGGTCCAGCAGGAGCAGCCCGACGTCGTCACCGACTCCTACCTGCATTCGATGATGATGGCGGGAATCGTTGCAGCACACGAGACTACAGCCAATGCATCCGCGAACGCCTTCCGCCTGCTGCTCGAGAACCGCAGCGTGTGGGAGGAGATCTGCGCCGACCCGAGCCTGATCCCCAATGCCGTCGAGGAGTGCCTGCGCCACTCGGGTTCGGTCGCCGCGTGGCGCCGCCTGGTCACCGCCGACACCACGATCGGTGGCATCGCGATTCCCGAAGGCTCGAAGTTGCTGATCGTGACGTCATCCGCGAACCACGACGAGCGTCATTTCGACAACGCCGACGACTTCGACATCCGCCGGGAGAACTCGAGCGATCACCTGACCTTCGGGTACGGCAGTCACCAGTGCATGGGTAAGAACCTGGCACGCATGGAGATGCAGATCTTCCTCGAGGAGTTCACCAAGCGCCTCCCCCACATGGAACTGGTCCCGGATCAGGAGTTCACCTACCTGCCTAACACGTCGTTCCGCGGCCCCGATCACGTGTGGGTGCAGTGGGACCCGGAGAAGAATCCCGAACGTGCCGATCCGTCGATCCTCGATGATCGCCGTCCAGTGAAGATCGGAGAACCGTCGAAGACCGGCATTTCACGCACCGTGTCGGTCGACTCCATCACCCCCGCCGCCGACGGCGTCGTGCGCGTGCGCCTGTCCGATCCGTCGGGCAGGCCGCTACCCAAGTGGACTCCGGGATCGCATATCGACGTCGAACTCGGCGACCTGTCTCGGCAGTACTCGCTGTGCAGCAATCCGAATGACCTGTCGCACTATGAAATCGCAGTGCTGGAGGAACCCGCAAGCCGCGGCGGCTCCCGCTACGTGCACCACACGCTGCGTGCCGGCGACACCCTGAAGATGCGCGGTCCGCGCAACCACTTCAAGCTCGACCCGGATGCCCGGCGCTACATCTTTGTGGCGGGCGGAATCGGCGTCACCCCGATCGTCGCGATGGCCGACCACGCCAAAGCATCCGGGAAGGATTACGAGATCCACTACTGCGGAAGAGATGTCGCAACAATGGCGCTGCTCGACCGACTCTCGGACGAGCACGGCGACAGGCTGGTGGTGCACTCGGGTGCGGCGGGCAA